>DAOVRI010000185.1 GCA_030628245.1 Dehalococcoidales bacterium | reverse complement strand
CGAACAGCCAGTTTAGTAACTTCTCAAAAATACTTATTTTACACAGTAATTTGGAGACGAAGTTAAGTAATAGCAGAATAAAGGGTACCGGTATGAGATTACCGATGATAGCTATTATAAAGGCGTAATACCATGGGAAATGAAAAGAGCTTATGGCAATTGGTATTGCCCCCCGGAGCTCCGAAATAGGTGAAGCTGCAATACCGAGAACTGCTAGGATATTAGAGAGTTCCAAACTAACAAGTTGTTCGAAGGACACATTTCCCCTTAGATATACTCACTATGATAGAAATAGTACTTCACTGAGATTATACTCTGGAAGTGTAGCAAACGTACTCCGATAGCGTCAAGTTGGCTATTGGAATCGACTTCAAAAAGGCTGTCAGCTTGACAATTCTTCATCCACATTGATAGTATTGAAACTAGTGCCCCTTACTGATAATTTAAAAGACTATGCCGAGATTGCTGGATAAAATCGATAGTCCCGCCGACCTGAAAGGATTATCGCTGGCGGCGCTGGAAGAACTGGCTGCCGAGCTCAGACGTGAAATCATTACCACGGTGACCACCACCGGCGGCCATCTGGCTTCCAACCTTGGAGTCGTCGAGCTTACCATTGCCCTCCATCGCGTCTTCAACAGCCCCAGGGATAAGATTATCTGGGACGTAGGTCACCAGAGCTACGTACACAAACTGCTTACCGGACGCAGGCATGAGTTCGGTTCCCTGCGCCAGTACGGTGGATTATCGGGTTACACCTGCCGTGACGAGAGCGAGCACGACCCCTTTGGCGCCGGTCATGCCAGCACATCGGTATCGGCGGCCCTGGGTATGGTCATTGCCCGCGACCTCACCGGCGACGATTACCATGTTGTGGCGGTTATCGGCGATGGCGCTATTACGGCGGGGATCTCTTTTGAGGCGCTTAATCATGCCGGCCACCTGGGCTCCAGGCTCATTGTAGTTCTTAACGATAACGGCATGTCCATTTCTCCAACCGTGGGAGCTCTGGCCAAGATGTTGAGCCGGGTGCGGTTCGACCAGAATTTGCGCAGGGCCAAGAAAAGAGGCAAGAAGATTGTTACGGCTCTGCCCAGGGGAGAGAACCTGTGGCAGTTGAGTCAGAAACTAGAGGACAGGCTCAAGGAATTTTTCATGCCGACGGCCATCTGGGAGGAACTGGGCTTTACTTATATCGGGCCGATTGACGGGCATAATATTCGTGACCTTGAAACCGTTCTTACCCAGGTCAGAGATTCCGCTGACAAGCCGATTCTTGTCCACGTGGTTACCACGAAAGGTAAGGGCTATAGTCCTGCCGAAAGTAACGCCGTCTACTTCCACGGTGTCCCTGCCAAGGGTGGTGGTAACGGCGAAATACCGACCTACAGCGAGGTCTTTGCCCAGACGATGCTCCGGCTGGCTCGCAAGGAGCCCAGACTGGTGGTGATTACGCCGGCCATGCCCGAAGGGAATTGCCTGAGCATCGTTGAGGCTGAATTCCCGGACCGGGTCTTTGATGTCGGTATCTGCGAACAGCATGCCGTTACTTTTGCCGCCGGCATGGCGACCGAGGGCTACATCCCGGTCGTGGCGATATACTCGACCTTTTTACAGCGTGCCTTCGACCAGATAATACATGACGTTTGCCTTCAGAACCTGCCCGTTGTCTTTGCCATCGACCGCGGGGGAATCGTCGGCGATGACGGCAAGACGCACCAGGGCACGTTCGATATTTCCTACCTCACCTTAATTCCCAATCTCGTTGTCTCCGCACCTAAAGATGAAAACGAGCTTCAGCACCTTTTGTATACTGCGGTAAAGTCGCGGAGTCCCATGGCGGTGCGGTACCCCCGCGGCGCCGGGCTGGGAGTGCCGATGGACACGAAACTCCGTGAGATACCCGCCGGTGAGGGCGAGGTGCTCCGGAATGGAGAGGATGTGGCTATCCTCGCTCTGGGTGCCTCGGTGGCTCCGTCCCTGGAGGCAGCCGCTAAGCTGGCTGAGAAGGGGGTCGAGGCTACAGTGGTCAACGCCCGTTTTGCCAAGCCTCTGGATGCGTCGTTGATAAATGACCTGTCCGGTCGCATCAAACATGTCGTCACGGTTGAGGAGAATGTACTGACCGGCGGCTTCGGTAGCAGTGTCAATAAGCTGCTGCAGGAGTACGGACGGTGTGATGTACCGGTAAAGAATATCGGTATCCCGGATGAGTTCGTCGAGCACGGGACCCAGGCTATTTTACGCTCCAAATACGGCCTGGACGCTGAAGGAATCGTGCGGCAGGTCTTAAAACAATTTCCGGAATCCGGTTCGGATTTACCGTTAAAAGTTGAGCGTAAGGCCAGGACCACATAGCGTTGACAAGTATTCATCCTGGCTGTAACAGGGTAGGGGAGTGGCGTTAAAGTTGATACGGAAATTCATAGTCTGTCCGTCAATTGCAGGTAAGCGACTTCGCGAATGTTCGAAGCATTATAACGCATCAGGTGTCCGGTCTGGCACCTGATTTTTTCTTTTAAGTTATTGATACTCAGGAGCGATGCATGAACAAGATGACTATCAGGGACATAGAGGTTACCGGCAAGAAAGTCCTGGTCCGGGTTGACTTTAATGTCCCTGTTGACCCCAAGACAGGAGCCATCGTTGATGATAGCCGTATCAGGGCGGCTCTGCCTACTATTAAATATCTTATTGAACGCAATGCCAGAGTCATTCTGATTTCTCATCTGGGCCGGCCCAGGGGCGAGGTCGTCGATGAATTACGGCTGACTCCGGTGGCCCAGCGGCTCTCTCAGATTCTGGGACACCAGGTGGGCGTGGCTGTCAACTGTATCGGGCCGGAGGTGGAGAAGTCCGTGGATACCCTGGTGGCCGGCGATGTCCTGCTTCTGGAAAATCTACGTTTTCATTCCGATGAGGAAACGGGCAGCGCCGAATTCGCCAGGGCTTTAGCTCGTCTGGGCGATATCTTTGTCAATGATGCCTTCGGTACCTCGCACCGGGCCCACGCCTCGATAGCCGGCATGGGGCAATATCTGCCGGCGGTAGCCGGACTGCTGCTGGAGAAAGAAATTAATACTCTGAGCGGGCTTTTAGAACATCCTGCCCACCCCTTTACGTCGATTTTCGGTGGCGCCAAGGTCAGCGACAAGGTGGGCATGCTGAAAAATATCATGGGTAAGGTGGACTGCCTGCTCATCGGTGGCGGCATGGCGGCCACGTTTCTGAAAGCCAGGTCCTGTGAAGTAGGTACGTCGCTGATTGAAACGGACTGCGTGGACACGGCGGCTGAGTTGATTGAAGAAGCCGAGAGAAGCGGCGCCCGGCTCGTACTACCGGTGGATGTGGTTGTAACTGGCGAGTTGGAAGATGATTCAGGATGGGACGTCGTGTCTATTGATGCTATCCCGCCGGATAAAAAGATTGTCGATATCGGCCCGAAGACCATCGAGAACTTTCGCAGGGAGTTGAAGGACAGCCGGACGGTATTCTGGAACGGCCCCATGGGTGTGGAAGAGATACCACAATTTGCCGCGGGAACGCAGGCGCTGGCCAGACTGCTCTCCGAGCTTAACGGCACAACCATCGTGGGTGGTGGTTCGACGGCCGAGGTG
>DAOVRI010000092.1 GCA_030628245.1 Dehalococcoidales bacterium | reverse complement strand
GCCACCGCTCAGGGCGGCGGTGTCGCCGAGATGCTTTACAGTTCCGTCCCCTTCCAGAACAACCTCGGCGTCGAGACTGAGTGGAAGGTTATCAGCGGCAACGACGAGTTCTTCGAATGTACCAAAGGCCTGCACAACCTGCTGCAGGGCATGAAAGGGACCTTCACGCAGGAAATGGAAAGGGCCTACTACTCAACTATCGCCGATTGCGCTTGCAGCGATATCATCGACCGTGATTCCGATATTATTATGGTCAACGACCCGCAGCCTCTCGGCCTGGCCCGCCACCTCAAGAAACAGGATAAGACCTGGCTCTGGAGATGCCACATCGATATCGAAGAGGCGCCCATGGACGCCAATCCCGGCCTGTGGGACTTCATGGCCAACTGGATAAAACCGTACGATGCCGCCATATTCTCGGCCGCCCATTACGTCGTGACGCGCTGGCCGCTGCCCAGCTTTATTATACCGCCCTTTATCGACCCCCTCTCCGAGAAAAACCGCGAGCTCAGCCAGTCGGAGATTGACCAGGTGCTTACCAAGTACGAGATAGACGGTCGCATCCCCATCATCGCCCAGATAGGCAGGTTCGACCCGTGGAAGGGGCTGGACAGGACGATTGCCGCCTTCCGCCATGTAAGAAAAGAACAGAAATGCCAGCTCATCCTGGCCGGCGGCATGGCATCCGACGACCCGGAAGGAGCCCGGATTCTTGACCAGCTATACGAAGACACTAAAAACGACGAGGACGTCCATATACTCCATCTATCGCTTGACAATCGCCTGGAAAACTGGAGGGAAGTCAACGCCCTCCAGCGTTCGGCAAATGTTATCATGCAGCCGTCAACCAGAGAGGGATTCGGACTGGTCATCACGGAGGCGCTCTGGAAGGCCAAGCCGGTGATTGCGGCTAACGTGGGCGCTATTCCGCTGCAAATCAGGGACGGCGATACCGGCTATTTCTACGAGACCCCGCAGAAAACGGCACTCCGGGTGATAAACCTGCTGAAAAACCGGAAAGCTGCCGAAGCATTCGGCAAGAGAGCCAAAGAATACGTCGGCGAGCACTTCCTCCTGCCGGACCGGATTGCCGATTACCTCATGGCAATGGACATGGCCATGAACGGCGACGGGCACCGTACCATGCCCAGCGACAGCATCATCAGCTTCCATCCGTGGTTCAAGATGAGCAAGCGGCGAAAATAAATGACAACGCTCGTATCATCTACCCTTTCCGGTTGACAGCGTGATATACTATATAATATAGATACTATGAAAAAGAGCAGAATCGGTGTGCTGACCGGCGGCGGGGACTGCGCCGGACTGAATCCCGCCCTGAAATGGGTGGTTAAAACAGCCATGGACGAACGCCTTGAATGGGAGCGTGGCGTCCGCTACGAAGTCATGGGTATCCGGGACGGCTGGAAGGGACTGACCAACGTCGACCCGACTACCTGGGATACCGCCGGACATATCGTACCGCTGAACCCGGACACCGTCAGAACCTGGGACAGGTACGGCGGGACCATGCTGGGCACTTCACGGTTTAGTCCCTACGACCCCAAAAACGAGTGTTCCAGGCTGGTAATAGAGAACATCGGAAGGCTCGGTCTGGAAGCCGTCATCGCTATCGGCGGCGACGGTACTCTGGCCATCGCCACACGGATGTCCCGAGAAGGCGTGCACGCTATCGGCATTCCCAAAACGATTGATAAAGACCTCCCCGAAACCGACTACACCCTGGGATACGAAACGGCCCTGAACGTCATCGTTGAAGAGGTCGACCGCCTGAGAACTACCGCAGGCTCCCATAAAAGGATATTCGTGGTGGAAACAATGGGTCGCACCGCCGGCTGGCTGGCCCTAGAAGGCGGCGAGGCCTGCGGGGCTTATATTATTCTCATCCCGGAACACGCTTTCTCTATGGATAAAGTGAACGAACTCGTTTCGGAGGGGAGAAGGTCCGGGACAAGGTACGAAATTATCCTGGTGGCCGAGGGAGCCAAGCCGAAAGGCGGCACCGAGGTCGTGAAAAAGGAGGGAGTCGATAGCTTCGGGCATAAAGCCCTCGGCGGTATCGGCCAATTCGTAGCCCGGGAAATCGAAAAAGGTACCAAGCTGGAGACGCGCAGCGTAAACCTCAGTCACCTCCAGCGCGGCGGCGCCCCCTGCGCCTACGACCGTAGAATGGGGAGATATTTCGGCATTGCCGCCGTCGACCTGGTGGTAAAGAACAAGTACGGTAATATGGTCTGCTTTCATAACGGTAAAATTTCCTACTGTCCGCTGGAACATATCTACGGAAAGCTGAATCTGGTTGATACCGTCACCCAGTACGATACCGATAGATACAACGGACGCCGCACTATACTGAATGATGGTAAGAAGAAAAATGACAAGCGAGTCAAGTCACATAAAAAATAAAAACAATATCGATACCCTGATAGAGCTGGCCGTCTTCGGGGCCGACCCGCAGATGAAAGAAGAACACTATCGCGTCATCCGGGAGATGGCCCGTAGCGGCGGCATTTACCCCACCAGCATCCAGGGACTTTACGAAGCCTCCAGCAAAGGGCTTTATAATGGTATCACCGTGCCTGCTATCAATATCCGCGGCATTACCTACCATGTCGCCCAGGCAGTCTTCAGAGCGGCCATGAAAGACGGAGTGGGCACCTTCATCTTCGAGATAGCCCGTTCCGAGATGGGCTATACCATGCAGAGTCCGGGAGAGTATGCCGCCTGCATCATGGCCGCCGCCATCAGGGAAGGATTTCAGGGGCCGGTCTTTATTCAGGGCGACCACTTTCAGGTCAGGCGGAAAATGTACCGGGAAAATCCGGAAGGCGAACTGAACGATATCAAGGAACTGATACGGGATTCCGTCAATGCCGGCTTCTACAATATCGATATCGACGCCTCCACCCTGGTTGATTTGACCAAATCCGGACTCGAAGAACAGCAGGCAAAGAACTCACAGGTTACAGCGGAGATGACACAGTTTATCCGCAGCATCGAGCCAAAAGGCGTTACCATCTCCGTAGGTGGTGAAATAGGTGAAATAGGTAAAGGCAACAGCACCATAGACGACCTCAAGGCCTATATGGACAGCTACCGCCGCCTGCTGGACACAGGCGTTAAAGGAATCTCCAAAATCAGCGTGCAGACCGGGACATCGCACGGCGGTGTCGTTTTACCCGATGGCTCGATTGCCGAGGTCAGCATCGATTTCAATACCCTGAAAGAACTCTCCAAAGTCGCCCGGGAGGAATACGGCATGGGCGGGGCGGTACAGCACGGCGCCTCCACCCTGCCCGACGAAGCCTTCGACATGTTCCCGCAGGTCAATACGGTAGAGGTGCATCTGGCTACCGGGTTCCAGAACATGATATACGACAGCGACAACTTCCCCGCAGACATGCTGGCGACGATACACAAACACCTCGACGCCCAATACAAAGACGAGAGAAAGTCTGGGGAAACCGAAGAACAATTCCTTTACAAGACACGCAAGAAGGCCTTCGGCGATTTCAAGAAGGAATTGTGGCACCTCCCGGAGTCGAATCACCGCGAGATAATGAAGGAACTGGAAGACCGCTTCTCTTTAATCTTCCATAAACTCAACGTAATCAATACCAGAGACATGGTCCGGAAGTACGTAACCGACGAGGCCATGCCTGTATAATTTATCTATCATCAAATAAAAAAGGCTGGATATTTCTGAATAAGTAAATACCCAGCCCTATATATAAATCCCTTTTAATATACCGGCTTCTATTTCTTGCCGATTCTGAACATCTTGGTGCCGCAGGTCGGGCATACACCCTGCGTCGCCGGCTTACCATTTTTCATCGTAATGGCTTTAGGGTCTTTCATTTCTTTCTTGGCACGGCATTTCACGCAATATGCTTGCATTGATTTCCTCCTTCCCTCAAAGCTATGTGCTATAAACAATAAACTATTGTTACGCTCATGTCAAGAGGCTCGCACGAACAAACACGAATTTTATTATACACAAAATTCCAATTCTTTACACTTAAAAGACACTCAGGGGCGGTAAGATGGCCATTTCTACCCCCTACTATCGGTATGAATTCAGCTATTCTTATGCTATACTCTAAATCAAGATAACCTAAAAGAGGACTCAGGAAATGGCCAAGACCAGAGTGGGCATCATCAATGTTACCGGCTATGCCGGCGTCGAGCTGGCGCGTATATTATGTCAACACCCTGAAGTACAGCTTACTTCGGTCACCGGACGCAGCGCCGCCGGGCAGGTACTGGGCGATTACTTTCCCCACCTGAAGAGCACGGAACTGACGATAGAACCCGAGCTTGGAGAGGTAGACCTGGCTTTCTCGGCGATGCCTCACAAGGAGAGCGCCCGGGAAATCATGCCGCTTATCGATAAAGGCCTCAATGTAGTGGATATCAGCGCCGATTTCCGTCTGAAGGACGCTGCGGACTACCCGCAGTGGTACGATTTCACACATCCAGCACCGGAGCTGCTGGCCAAGGCAGTCTTCGGCTTACCGGAGCTTCACCGTGAGAAGATAAAATCAGCACAGCTGGTCGCCAATCCGGGCTGCTACCCTACCGGGGCAATACTGGCCCTGGCCCCGGCCGTAAAGGAAGGCCTGATTGGGACTGACATCATAATCGATAGCAAGTCGGGCGTTTCCGGGGCCGGCCGCAGCCTCAACCTGACGACCCATTATTCCGAAGCTAACGAAGATACCGCCGCCTATGCCCTGGGCGGACACCGCCACCTGCCCGAAATTGTGCAGGAATTGAAGCTGCTTAATCTTGAGTCGTCCCTTTCGATAACCTTTATCCCCCACCTGGTGCCAATGACCCGTGGCATACTGACAACTGCCTACGCCCCGCTGGTAACGGGTAAAATAGCCGACGGTAAAAAGGGAGAGGAAGAGCTGCTCAATCTCTACCGCGATTTCTATAAAGACGAACCTTTCGTCAGGGTAGTAGCGTCTTCGCCGCATACCAAGCATACCTGGGGGAGCAACTACTGCCATATCCACCCCGCCATCGACCATCGCACCGGCCGCCTTATCGCCATCAGCGCCATCGATAACCTGGTTAAGGGAGCGGCAGGGCAGGCTGTCCAGAACATGAACCTCATGCTCGGCCTGCTGGAGACGACAGGACTCGAAGCGCTGGCGGTTTACCCCTAGCGACGGAAAATTATCCGGGAAACCGAGCACGTATCGCAGACGGAATCCTGGTAGAAGCTAGGTTGCGGTTTCCTTTTCCACCCTCTCTTTATAGGCAGCCATTAACCGCCGGGTAATTTCCCCCGGCTTCCCGGCGCCGATGGTCACCGTATTTCCAGCACTGTCACTGACTGCCGTCAGCGGCATAATTTCAATCATCGAATTAGTCACAAAAGCCTCATCGCACTGCTTGATTATGCCCAGACCCACGGTACCCCCGGTGACGATTATCCCAAGCTCATCGGCCAGTTCTATCACCACTTCGCGAGTGATTCCCGGCAGGACACCGCTTTCCAGAGACGGCGTTACCAGCCTTGACGACTTCACGAAAAAGGCGTTACAGCCGCCGCCCTCGGCGATGTACCCGTCTTCATTCAAGAGCAAGGCCTCGTCCAGTCCGTGCGCCGCGGCCTCCTTCCGCGCCAGTACGCTGACCAGGTAGTTCACCGACTTAGTTCCGGAGATAGAGGACTGCGCACAGCGGCGCAACGTAGCGATGCCGACCCTGAAACCCTGCTCGTACTTCTCGGGTGAAAAACTGTGATACGGCCGGGCCGTGACGACGACGGTCGGCTGTCCGGCTTTTCCCTCCCAGGGAAGAGAGTCCGACTCTCCGCTGGTGACGGTCAGGCGCAGGCGGGCGTCTTCCAGCTTATTTGCCTTCAACGTATCGCGGCAGGCTTTACCGAGTTCAATGCCCGCCAGAGAGTCACCCAGTCCGATGGTTTCCGCCGAACCGAGCAGTCGTTTTATATGCCGCTCCAGGAGAAAGATTTTCCCGTGATAGGCACGCATCGTCTCGAACAGTCCGTAGCCGTAGAGAAAACCTTGGTCAAAGACGGATATACGCGCCCCGGAACGCGGCACCAGCGAGCCGTTCAAATATATAATTTCTTCCATAAACTACCCTCCTGCAGGCACCGAAAGTTTCAGGAAATTGGACAGAATATCGTGGCCGGTCGGTGTCATGATGGACTCCGGATGAAACTGGATGCCTTCGACGACATCACGCCGGTTCCTCACCGCCATAATGACACCATCTTCAGTCTTCGCCGAGACTTCCAGAGATGCCGGTACAGATTCAGCGCCGATAACCAGCGAATGATAGCGCCCTCCGGCCAGCGGCGATTCCAGCCCCTCAAACACGGTTTCACCGTCGTGGTAAATTACCGAGTCCTTGCCGTGCGTGGGGAGTACCGCCCGCTTAATCTGCCCGCCGTACACGTAGCCGATGCACTGGTGCCCCAGGCATACCCCCAGAATGGGAATCCTGCCGCGGAAGTACCGGACGACATCGTTAGAAATACCGGCCTCCAGGGGCGTGCAGGGACCGGGCGAGATGATGATATGGCCCGGCGCCAGCGACTCAATCTGCTCCAGGGTTATGGCATCATTACGGGAGACCACCGGCTCCTGTCCCAGTTCGCCCAGGTACTGGACAAGATTATAGGTAAACGAATCGTAGTTATCAATCACCAGAATCACGATATTATCTCCACTTCTCCCCGCGGTGACAGGTTGAGGGCCTGTATTAATGCTTTGC
>DAOVRI010000208.1 GCA_030628245.1 Dehalococcoidales bacterium | reverse complement strand
GCGAAAGTGGGGCACGCGGTTACCGTATTCGAGCAGTTCTCCAGGGCGGGTGGCATGATGCGTGTCGGCATTCCGGACTACCGTTTGCCGCCGGAGGTGCTTGACGCCGAAATTGACGAAATAGTGAACGCCGGTGTTGACATAAAGCTGAATACCAGAGTTGAATCCGTCGACTGGCTTTTCGAGCAGGGTTACGAGGCTGTTTTCCTGGGGCCGGGGGCGCACAAGGGTATGAGCCTGGGCGTCGAGGGTGATGACCTGCCCGGCGTCTTCGACGGCGCTTCGTTTTTAAGGGACGCCAATCTCGGCGTCAAGGTAGATGTTGGCAAGAAGGTGGCCGTCATCGGCGGTGGCAACGTGGCTATCGATAGCGCCCGTGTCGCCCTGCGCCTCGGCGCCAAAGAGGTGACCATCGTCTACCGCCGCACCAGGGCCGAAATGCCGGCCAGTCCGGAAGAGGTGGAGGCGGCGATGGAGGAGGGTATTAAGATAGAGTTTCTCACCGGACATCTCAAGGTAAGGCAGGAGGCCGGACACCTGGTCATGACCTGCAATCGCAATCAACTCGGCGAACCCGATGCCAGCGGACGCTGTCGACCGGTGCCCATCAAGGGCAGCGAGTTCGACGCGGAATACGACTCCATCATCGGTGCTATCGGCCAGAGGCCGGACATACCGGATGATTTCAAGGTAAAGACCGGCCGGGGCGATACCATCCAGGCTGATTCAAACAATCTGACGACAAGTCGGCAGGGGGTCTGGGCGGGTGGCGACGCCGTTACCGGCCCGGACTCGGTTATCAGGGCGATTGCCGCCGGCAGGACAGCGGCCAGTTCCATCGATAAGTATCTGGGCGGCAGCGGTATCATCGACGAGGAATTAACCCGGGAGCGTAAAATCAGCGTCTGCGCCGGCATGACGGAAGAGGACTTCAACGGCAAGCCACGGGTTAAAATGCCGTGTCTGCCTCCGGAGAAGGTGATAAATAACTTTACCGAGGTAGAGCTGGGCCTGCCGGAAGACGGGGTAGTAGCCGAGGGTAAGCGCTGCTTCCAGTGCGGTGTCAGATTGCAGATATCTCCGGCGCCGCTACCACCGGGCGCGCATCTGAAGAAGGCCGGCGAACCCGGCAAAGTAGAGTCCGCTGCTTGACCTTTCCCCCAAACGTCTGGTCTAATTAGTCAATATCCCTTGCCGTGAGGCGAAAATGTCCGTTT
Organism: Dehalococcoidales bacterium; assembly: GCA_030628245.1. Classification (GTDB taxonomy): domain Bacteria; phylum Chloroflexota; class Dehalococcoidia; order Dehalococcoidales; family RBG-16-60-22; genus JAFGPF01. The sequence goes on along the minus strand of DAOVRI010000208.1, from coordinate 1,734 downwards.
ATAATATCCGGGAAACCTATTAGTATGAAAAACGATTCCGGAACCGTTGCTAAAAGGTATATCGTCCTCGTCATATCTACAGCCACGGGCTTCATCACACCGTTTCTATCGGCCGCCGTGAATATTGCCCTGCCGACCATAGGCCGGGAATTTTCCATGGAAGCGGTGTTGATGACGTGGGTCGTCACGATATTTTTCCTGTCAATCGCCGTGGTCCAGGTCCCCTGCGGGCGGCTGGCTGACATCTACGGACGGAAGAAGCTCTTTATAATCGGGCTGCTGGTGACTATCCTGGCCTCTTTTCTGGGGGCGATTGCCAACTCGGTCCCGCTACTGTTTATCAGTCTGGCTCTCATGGGGATGGGTTCCGGGATAATGTTCAATAACGCCATCTCCATACTGACCTCGGTGTTTCCTGCCGATATGAGAGGGCGGGTTCTGGGGATAAGCACCGCCGGAACATATGCCGGTCTTTCGACGGGGCCGTTTATCGGCGGAGTTCTCACCAGGGCATTCGGCTGGCAGAGTATCTTTATACTCTGCGGAGTTATGTCCGTGGTGCTACTGGCGCTCGTTTTCTATGCTTTAAAGAGAGAGTGGCGTGAGGCTGCCGGTGAAAGGTTCGACTATGTCGGTTCTATTACTTACGCTATTTCCATAGTCCTGTTCATGTACGGTTTCTCCTCGCTACCCAGCATACTCGGCGTAGTCCTCTTTTTACTTGGAGTGGTGGGATTTACGCTCTTTGCCCGCTGGGAAGCAAGGACGGACAGCCCCATTTTTAACCTCGACCTTTTTAGAAAGAACAAGGTCTTTTTCTTCTCCAATCTGGCGATATTTATATCGTATATCGCCACTTTTGCCGTGAGTTTCCTGCTGAGTCTCTACCTACAATATATCAAGGGCCTTTCGCCGCAGATGGCCGGCCTGGTTTTAATCACTGCCTCGGTCCTGATGGCCATCTTCACTCCCATTTCCGGGCGGATTTCGGACAGAATCGAGCCCAGGCTGGTGGCTTCGGTGGGCATGTTACTTAACTGCGTGGCGCTGTTTCTGCTGATTTTCCTGAACGACGGCACGGCGTTGTTGTATATAATGGTGGCCCTGGCTATCAACGGCCTCGGCATCGGTATTTTCGCCTCACCGAACACCAACGCCATTATGGGGTCGGTGGAAAAGAAATACCTGGGGGTCGCCGCCGGTACGCTGGGAACGATGCGGACGGCCGGGATGATGGTCAGCATGGGTATCATGATGATAATCTTCTCGCTGTATATCGGCCAGGCCGAAATCACGCCGCAATATTATCCGCAGTTCCTGACGAGTATCAGGACGGGCTTCATTATCTTTACGGTTTTCAGTATCTTCGGGTTGTTTTGCCAGCTGGTGGCCAGAAACGCTGGCAGGGCACTCAGGTCTGAGTAGTCCTCTTTAACCCTGATACCGCGATTCAGTTTGTCTTTATATAGTATTACCTGTATGTCCGCACGCTTTTACCTGAATTCATGTTACAATAGCACAGATACTCCAACCTGTTGAGGAGTATGCTTTGGAAAGTCTGGATATAGGACTGGATTTACTTATCGTCCTGGTGACGGCCATAGCCGGCGGAATGCTGGCCCGCTGGCTGCGTCTACCCATTATCCTGGGCTACCTGGCGGGGGGCATCGCCGTGGGACCTTTCGGCCTGGGGCTGGTCCACGATACCGAGACGATATCCTCCCTGGCTGAAAT
>DAOVRI010000047.1 GCA_030628245.1 Dehalococcoidales bacterium | reverse complement strand
GCGCGGTATTCCGCCTGGTTGTTGGTGGTGACGCCGATGCGGCGGGAAACGTGTGCGATAAGGTTGCCTGTTTCGTCCTTGATGGTAGCACCGATAGCCGCCGGGCCGGGATTACCCCGGGAGGCACCATCAGTATATATTATGACTTTCTTTGCGTTCAATCTATCCTTCAGGAAATATACAGGATTCTTCCGCAGGTGCCGCACTGTACAGGCTGACCGCTTCGGGCCTTCTGGAGCGCACTGGCCGAAAGTGATATACGGCAGGCACGGCAGATACCCTGTTCTACCTTGGCGACGGCCGGCTTCTTTTGCTGCCTGATTCTTTCATAGAGCTCGATGGTAGGGGAGTCAATCTGCCCGGCCAGCTGCTGACGTTTCTCCTTGAGGTCGGCCAGGCTGGTCTTGAGTTGTTCTATCTCGTCGCCCAGCTGCTTTTGCTGGCGCTGCCATTCATCTTCCAGTTTCGTGTAATCGCTGGTGGCGGTGGCTACGGCTGCTTCGGCGGCTTCTACCCGGTCGATTATTTCCAGAGCTTTGTTCTCCAGTTGGTCGCTCTTAGTCTTCATCGTCGCTACCTCGTGCTGGAGGCCGGACAGCTCCTTGGGATTGTTTATCTTGCCGCCATAGAGCTGCTCTTCGGCAGCGGAGATTTTACTCAGCAGGTCGTCGACTTCAGCTTCAGCATCACGGTGCTGGTGCCTTAGCTCATTCAGGCACTTTTGTTCGGAGTCGAGATGGCTTTGCGCGCTGTCCAGCACGTCCCTGTTCCCAAGCTGACCGATTTTCTGGCTGAGGGACTGTTCTTCCTGCTCAATCTCCAAGTCGAGTTCCTGTAGCTGGTAGAGTTGTCTGGTAATAGCCATTCTTATTCCTGCTGCCTATTCTATAACGCGGGCAGTATAATATCAAACCGCCTTGAAAAATAATGACAAAAAACCGTAGTTAATAAAGAACGTATGTGCTAATATTATCGGTAGGTTTTTGGGATAGGAGGGAATATGAGCCTATTAAGGTTAGCTGTGAAAAACGAGAGGTGGGACCTGGCGGCTCACACTATTGTCCTGGCTACTGTCAGAGCACTGAACAAAGGAGAGCTTGATGCCGGAAAGAACAGGCAGAAAAAGTACCTCAAAACGAAGCCAAAGCGATAAAAAACAAAATTTTTATTCCAGAGTTCTGGATGAAGCTGAAAAGCTTGATTTTGAGCTTGCGGCTGATGTTAATGGCATCGATGACGAGATTGCTTTATTGCGGGTGAAAATAAAGTCGGTGCTGGAGAAGGACTCGGAGAATATCAAGCTCATCATGCAGGCGACGAACACCCTGGCGGGTTTGGTGAAGACGCGGTACAACATCACCGGGTCGCAGCGGAAGGGGCTGCGGGAGGCGATAGGGAACGTTTTGAGGGACGTGGCGCTGCCGCTGGGGATAAATATAGGGGCGAGTGTTCTCAGTAAATAGTAGCAGGGGGTGAGGGGAGTAAAAACTTACGGGATAAGCCGAGAATGATACAGGGTGGCTTGCCTTCGCTAACCTGCTCGCCGCTCCTCCTGAGCTTTGGCAGGCGAGAGCTACGACGGGCAAGCAGGGTGGGAATAGATAATATGGGGGGTGAAAGAGTGGATGCAGATACGTCGATAAGCAGGCTGCGGCCGTACCAGCGGGAGGTAGCGGCGGCGGTGCTGGACAGCGTGTTCGGGGGGAAGGGTTTTACCTTCTCGGTGGAAATCGCGCGGCAGGGGGGCAAGAACGAGCTCTCGGCACAGCTGGAACTGCTCCTGCTGACCCTCAACATGGGGGAGTCAAAGAACTTAATAAAATGCTCGCCGACATTCAAGCCGCAGGCGGCGATATCGATGCGGCGACTGAAGGACAGGCTCAACGACGCCGGATTCAGAAGGATATGGAAATCGGAACTCGGGTATATCGTAAGGCTCGGTGACGCCCGGGCGGTATTCCTCTCGGCGGAAGAAACGGCCAATGTGGTCGGCAACACGGCCCATTTGCTCATGGAAATCGACGAATCGCAGGACGTCGGCAAGGAAAAGTACAGCAAGGATTTTCGTCCGATGTGTTCGACGAACAATACTACGACCGTGCACTACGGCACGACCTGGGACGACAGCACGCTGCTCGAGGAGGTCAAGCAGGCGAACCTGGAACGGGAGCGCAAGGACGGCGTGAAGCGGCACTTCCGCTACGACTGGGAGGAGGTGGCTAAATACGTCCCGGACTACTATGCTTATGTGGAGTCGGAGAGAGAACGATTGGGGGAGAACCACCCGCTGTTCCTGACGCAGTACCGGCTATTGCCGATACGCGGCGGGGGAGGATTTCTCAGCGAACAGCAGCGGGCGCAGATGCAGGGAGAACACTCGCGGAAGCGACACGGGGAGCCGGGGAAGGTGTACGTGGCGGGAATCGACCTCGCGGGAGAAGCGGAGGAAATCGAAGGCGACTACGCAAAATCGGTCAAACCTCGCCATGACTCCACCGTGGTAACCATCGGCGAACTCGATTTTTCGTCCAACGACGATATCGTCAAAGAGCCGGTCGTTAGAATCGTCGAGCATTACTGCTTCACGGGGGTAAAGCATACCGGGCTGTACGCGCGGCTGGCGGACATAATCAGGAAGGTGTGGCGGTGCCGGAGGGTGGCCGTGGACGCAACGGGAGTAGGGGAGCCGGTGGCATCGTTTTTGAGAAAATCGCTCGGGCCGCGGGTGACGCCGTTCAAGTTCACGCAGAAAAGCAAGAGCGAGCTGGGGTTCAACCTGCTGGCGGCGGTCAACGCGGGGCGGCTCAAGGTGTATAAAGGTGACGGCTCCGAGGATTTTTGTAAATTCTGGCGGGAAATTGAAATGGCAAAGAGTAATTACCGGGCGAGCCAGACGATGAACTTCTACGTGGACGCGGCGCAGGGCCACGACGACTTCTTGATGAGCCTGGCGCTGACGGTGGAAGCGGCGCGGCTATATGAGCCTAAAACTGCAAAGGGGGAAGAGAGGGAGTGAGGGGTGGTGAGGAGAGTTTGAGTAGTAGTTCTATTTGCGGTAGTGGGTCAATTTGAAATAGGGGGTATATGTTATAATGTTTATTGAAATGATTTCCATATCTATAAGCATTGTTAATAGAGCTTTTAAAAATAGCGAAGGCTCCATACACTTCTTTAAACGACTAATAATTGGTCTCCTCTTGGCTGGAATTATATTGGGTGTTGCGGGTGGCTATTTATCAAGATTGATATGGCTAGTTGAAGTATTGATTGCACCCACTTTATTTTTGGCTATAAAGGGTTACCAATCGGCTAACAGAGACAGTGTGGGCGTTCTTCATGGGGCGAACGAAACCCTTAGGGGGGCAAGAAACCAAAAAGAAATTGAGCGCAGAATCAAAAGGGGGAAAACTAATGAGTAATGTAATTGTTTCGTTCTTTAAAAGGAAAACACCCCAAAGTGTTAAATGGGAAGAAGTGAGAGAGGAAATATTAAGTTCCATAGAAGGGGAACGGGATGGACTGGCATTAATTGAGCCATTTGAGTATGAGGATGCGCTGACAAACCAAACAGTAGGAGTTGAAGTTAGTTCTCTCTATTCTAAATTATCCATTGATGGTAGGACATACTATTTTGAGAGGGAAACAGGCAAGTTTGACGGAACGTCATGTCGGGTAGTAGATTAGCTAACGCCTTGCTCTTTTTCCCAGTCTCTTGCTGATTCTTCGGTCACAGCGTGCCCGACTTGCTTTATATGACCCTTTGACCACTTTTGCTGGTGTTCTCCCTCTCTCCGTTCAAGGTCGTTAGTAATACCCCTATGCACAATTTTATTGCCAATCTTAAACTCGTACTTAAATGTATCTCTCTTACTACTCATAATTCCAGCCCCTAATATGGAGTATACTCCTGAAATAGGTAATGTCAAGATATGGACGAAATCCTTACTTAAATTGGGTGCTGGTATGTTTTAACGACCTTATAAAAATGTCACAAAATATGGTGAGGAACATGGAATACCTTACTGACGTCAGTTAAAGGGGTTGACAAGGGGTTGACAAGGGGTTATACAATATAGTACAGAATTGTTCAGGGAAACGAAATGGCTAAACTTCTAAACAACAAACGGGAAACCGTAAAAGTATATCCAAGAATTACAACTATAAGTCCATATCCGCCGAGGTTTGTATTAGAGTACTTATCACTTCAGGATGAATTAAGGCAGGTTAAGCAAAGGTTATTGGAACTTGAAAGTAGGGTTGCAGAGGAGAAAGTAATTGTGCTCAGGGATATAACGAGAGAAGAAGCTAAACAGGAAATTCAACAGCTTTTTTCAAGTGGACGAACGCTATATTATTCTGATATTGTTCAAGAATTGGGGATAAGCCTTGAAACAGTTGTTGAGATATGCAACGAATTAGAGGAAGAAAAGGAAATAGCTGTAGATGCCAGTGTATCGTAATAAGGGCGATGCGTTAAGAGCCGACAAGATTGCAATAGAAGCTCGTAGTATAAGTTCTGTAGTGTATAGAAAGCGAACCCATCGTCATGAAGGTCATTTTGCCACAGCAAGAGACAATGCCTATTGCGTGATTGAAATTCCATTGAGGTCAGTTTTAGAGAGAAAGCAATAATAATAACTACGTTCTCTCACCCTCTCGCAGGTATATCCCACGGGAGGGTTTTTATTTTTACTTTATTTTTTAACCATATGACCTGTCATTGGGTGGGGGGTAAAGGGGAGGTAACTGACGGGATAAGCCGCAGATGGTGCGAGGGTGGTTTGGGTGGGAATTCTTCGACAGGCTCAGAATGAGCGGGGGTGGGGGTAAAGGGGGAGCGTTAGCGCTCCCCTCTTTTTATAGTTGAATAAAGACCCCCTCTCCTCCGGGAGGCAGGGTCCGAAGGAGAGGGGGCAGCAAAGGGGGGTAAGGGAATGCAGCATACTGAATTCTTAATAGTAGAAGGCGGTCCTCCTGCCCAGCCAGTAACCGATGCCAAAGATGAGTACCGCACCGATTCCGAGCAGGGTATAAAGCGCCCAGCTGGGGAAGGAACCGGAACCACCACCGGAATAGAATTCGCCGGCGCCGGTCCATTCACTTCCATTGGAGGCGGCATCTACGGCCTGCACTCTCCAGAATAAAGCGTCCTGGCGGCCGGCCAGTTTGAGCTCCTCGACCTCGGTGAGGATGTAAGTGGAAAGCTCAATGTCAGTAATCTCCATGACCATAGAGGCTTCCGAGAAATCATCGTCCGTGGCAATCTGGAGGGTGTAGGTTACGGGCATACTGTCATCGGTAATATTTTCCCAGTCGAAGGTTCCCGGTGATTTTAGTTTAACTCCCATCTCCGGTAACAGGGGCGGGGGTGTCTCCGGAGCTACCGATTCCACGGTATAGGTAACCGTGTTGGTATTGGTGCCGTCGCTGACGGTTATAATATGCTCTCCATGGGTGCTGGGTGGGGCCGTGAAGAGAGACATGACCTGGCCGCCAGCATCAGCGGTTGCCGTGGCTATTTCTTCGTCGTCGTACATAATGGTTACCGTGGCGGCAGGGGTAAACCCGGCGCCACCGATGCCGATACTGGAACCGACCGTGTCACCACTCGTGCTGATGCTGAGGATGGGGAGTGATGTGGATGGGGGTGTCGGTTCGGGTTCAGTCGGGGGCGTGGGTTCAGGTTCAGGGGTGGGCTCGATGGGCGGGGCTACGTTCAGGGTGAAACTGGCAACGGCCAGGTTGGTGCCGTCATCAGCTTCTACCTGATATACTCCGGCATTTAATCCTTCAGGCACGAGGAAAGATGCCGAAAAAGTACCTGAAGTGTCTGCTATTACCGGCGATAGTGTTTCTACCGGGTACGCATTGAAGTATATTGTCGGTACCGCCCTTCTGGCGAAGCCGGTACAGCTTATAAGCACGGTTTTGCCGGCCTCTCCGGACTGCGGGGTAATGAGTATGTCCGGTACTACGGTGAACGTGGCGGTAACATCACTGCCGCCTACGGTAACGGTGATGGTACGGGCGCCAGCGACACCCTCCGGGATGTAGATATAAGAATCAAGGCTACCGTCGGTCCCGGTGGTGGTACTGCCACTATCGATGAGAACCGCGGTGCCATCATATGTAACGGTGATGGCGGTGCCGCCGATAAAACCGGTGCCGGAAATCCTCACGGCGGTATCTACGGGGCCGGTCGCGGGACTAACGGTGAGAGCGCCGGAGGCAACGGTGAACTGGGTGACGGACTTGACGAGGGTGGCGCCTGATAGGGTAACAACAACATAGAAAGTACCGGAGATTACAGTTCCGGTGGCAGAGCCGTCAGTGAGCGACGAGGGCACGGTGAAAGTAGTGGTGAACTCTCCCTCGTCAGCGTAGTGTATTTCACCAATCAGCGCCCAACCGACAAGCTCGTAACTGTCAATCTGGTTGTCTATGTAATATCCTACTACGGCCGTGTCACTGGTGAAGTAAATATTAACCCATTTCTCACTGGTATCGGTACTAGGCGTGAAGTTTGTCCCGCTAATAGTGATGGTATCACCGGGCTGTCCCGTACTTACGGATAGCGTAGTATCGTTAGTGGCGTGGACCGGCAATACAGGTACGGCCATCAACAGAAGAGACAAGATGAGCGTCACCACGAGCATTCTAATAATTCCTGTGTATTTCATTTCAGCCTCCTGAATAAAGTATTGTGGGTCGATTGAAAATACATTCCCCACTTTTAAGAGTTTTATTAAAAAGTATTTGTTTTTAAATTATCTCCCTTCGTATATAACGTTTTAATCAGTATAAAGTTAGTCCGGCGGCTGGTAGGCGGTACGCCTTCCCACCCGGAAAGCAATGAAAACAGCGATAATAACCCCGATACCTATCAAGGTATATATTAACCAGCCAGGAAAAGTGAATGAAGAGTCAATATAGAACGAGCTGGGAGCCGACCAACCACTTTCGTTGTAAGTGCTATCTATGGCTTTTACCCTCCAGTAATAGGCTATTTCCCTTTCGAGTTCCAGTTCATCCTCTTCGGTCAGGAGGTAGTCGGAAGAGGTCAGCCCTGTTTCCTCGAAGATGATGGACGTGAAATTCAGGTCCGTGGCGAGCTGCAGGTTATAGGTCATCGGCAGGCTGTAACTGGTGACAGCCTGCCAGTTAAAGAGTACCGGCGTATCCAGCATACTATCCGATGCCGGCGTCAGCAATATCGGCGCTTGCGGTGCGTTTATGTAGAACGACCACGGTTCAGACCACTCACTTTCATTGCCGGCGCCATCTATGGCTTTTACCCTCCAGAAGTAGATGGTGGTTTTAGCGACTGCGATGAGTTTTTCTTCCCCGGTCAGGTTATATTCTGATTCGGTCAGTCCTTCTTTTACCAGAACCAGGGACGAGAAATTCTGGTCGGAAGCTAACTGAAGGTCATAAACCACGGGCAGACTGGGGTCGGTAACATCATACCAATCGAGGAAGGCTTCGGGCCTTGTCTCGCTGCTGTTGTGAGGCAGCTTCAGGGCAGGATTCTGTGGGGCTTCCGATTCTACGGTGAAAGCAAGCTGTTTGGTGGTGGTGCCGTCGCTGACGGTGATAACGTGACTGCCGCTAACGCTGGAAGGGACATAAAAAGTTATGGTGAAGCCACCATTATTATCAGCTGTGGACGTACCGACACGCAGATTATCGTAGTCCACGGTAACCGTTTCTCCAACTTCAAAGCCGCTACCCCGAACGGTAATGGTGCTGCCGACGGAGCCGGTGGTCTGGCTCAGGCTAGCCCCGGCGGTGACGGTGAACTTTACTTTATCCACATTATCTGCTTCGTCCTTTGCCTTGACATCGTACTGATTGGGTTTAATCTCCGGCACGTTGAATTCAATATCGAAGTTGCCGTAATCATCTGTTTTGACGGTAGCCACGGTGAAGTTGCCGAAGGTGATATTAACCTTGCTCCGATAACCAAAACCGGTGCCGCTGGCATTCAGTAATTCCCGGGACCCACCGGAGGTCAGGTTGAGCTTTAGGTCCGGGAGCACCTCGAATTCAGCCTCTGCCAGGTGACCTTCGGCATTGGACGCGGTAATCTCGTGAATACCCCCGATACTGTTGGGTATGGTGAAGCTATGACTGAACTTGCCCACGGAAGTAGCGGTTACCGTATTGATGATATCTCCAACGATATTGTAGTAGTACAGGGTGACCGTCCTTCCGGCGTAGAAGCCGATGCCGCTGATAGTGACTTCAGTGCCGACAGGGCCGTCAACAACATCCAGAGTTATGCCGGGCTCTTCAACGATGAAAAAGTTATCGGCCAGGGAGTCCGTGGAGTCGACCTCGCTTTTTATCCGAATCCAGTGACGGCCGGGTGTAGCAGTGGCAGGGATGGTAAACGGGATACTGAACTCACCTGTCTGAGGGACAGTGAACGGGCTGCTGCCAGATATTTCTGTGCTGTCAAAGAATATATGAACGCTATCACCTTTATAGGAGTCGAAAACAGTGCCGGATATAGTCACCTTGGTTCCGACAGCCCCGGAGGCGGGACTTAAAGTGACCGCGGGCGCCGCCAGGGCAGGGGTACTCAGTGAGAGAGCGGCGAGTAACGCTACAATTATTACCAGCGAGAAGAGACGTTTATGGCATCTTGCCGAGCGTTCTGCTGTTTTCATGCTGACCTCCTTGTGGAGGGAATTCATCGACTCCTTTCACTGTAATAGTCTTCTCCTGGCGCCACGACTCGGATTATAGGTCCCGGCGAAGTTGTCCAGGGTATCCTTGTTAATGAGCCAGGTGTTATGAATCTTATGCGCCGGCAGGTCGCCCTGGCGGCAGAGCCTTTTCACCGTTTCCGGATGAACCCTGAGACGGCGACTGGCCTCGATTACGTTAAGATAATCATCCCAGACCGGCATAGCCCCCTCTTAACAATTTAAATATTGCTTTGTCAAAACAATTATAACATTCGCGAGCACCTTTGTCAAGTATCGGCGCCAAAAATACGACATAATTACATTGACTGAATAGAACAAATGTGCTATTCTTACCCTGTTTGGTTTAAGAGGTGAGCTATGGATTTGGTGACGTGTGAGATTAGCGATGCTGAACCGGAAGAGGAGGAGGAAACCAGTAAGAATGAGTCGGATTTACCGCCGGAATACTGTCACTACCGTGATGAAGGATGCGAGTACGCCGATTCCTGCCTGGACTGTCCGTTCCCGCAGTGCCTTTACGATGAACCGCGCGGGAGGCAGCGCTGGCTGAAGGAATTACGCAACAGGGAGATAAACAGACTTTTTGCCGGCGGGTGGGGGGTCAGAGAGCTAGCGGGGCTGTTCGGGGTGAGCCAGAGGACGATACAGAGGGCGTTAAAGAACACTTTACCTACCTCACCTATAAAGCAGAGCGAGGAACCCAATAAACGGTAAGACTATTTTGTAAGGAGAAAGAAACATGGCGAACGAAACGGTCACCGCACAGTTGAATCGCCTTGACCCGGAAAGGCTCAGGGGCTATAAAGGACTACTCGATTTCTATAACGGCCGGCAGTGGGAAGGGAGAGAAAGGCGGGGTGAAAGGCGCCTGATTTTCAACTATGCCAGGGTCTTCGTGGAGAAAATAACATCGTACTTAATGACCGGCATAAGCTTCGCCGTCGACCCCTTTGAGGATTCGGACGAGGCGAGAGCCAGGGCGAGGAAGGCGGAGGCAGCTCTATATAAAGTATACGGGGACAATCAGCTGGAGCAGCTCGACCTGGAGACGGAAATCGACTGCGCGGTGCTGGGTGACGGCTGCTATAAGGTTACCTGGGACGCCGCCGAGAAGAGGGTCAGAGTGACGGCGCCGGACGTCCAAGGAATATATGCGTGGTGCTCGGGGGATGATGTCTCCCGAGTGTGGCGGGTGGCTTCCCGGTACCGGCTCTCCGCCGAGGAGGTTGAGCTTATCTACGGGGTAAAACCTCAGAAAAAGACGGCTATCATTGTGGAAATATGGACGGACAGGGATTTCGAGCTGTATTTGGACAATGCCTTGCTCGAAGCCAAGCCCAATCCCTACGGTTTTATCCCGTTCATCGTCTTTCCCAACCTGCGCGAGCCCAAGAAGTTCTGGGGGGTCTCCGACCTGCCGCAGATAATGGAGTCGCAGCGGGAGCTTAACCGCGCCATGAGCCAGCTATCGCGGATACTGGAGCTATCCGGAAATCCCATCGCCGTGCTGGAGAACGTGGAGGAGTCCGAGGACATCGCCATCAGGCCGGGGGCGGTGTGGAATATCCCGGAAGACGCCAAAGCCTACCTGCTCGACCTGCTTCAGGGGGGTGGTGTCAACCTGCATATTAATTATATCGACCTGATATACCGGGCTTTGCACGACCTGTCCGAATCGCCGAGGTCGGCCTTCGGGGGCATCGAGAGGGACATGTCCGGCGTGGCCCTGGAGATAGAACTGCAACCGCTACTGCAGAAGGTCAGGCGGAAGAGGATTATCCGGACGGCGGCGTACAACCGGCGTAACGAGATGATTCTCAAGCTCCTGGAGAAGTATAAAGGCGAGGACTTCGGGGATAACCAGCTACGTGTGGTTTGGGGGCCGGTGCTGCCCAAGGACATGGAGAGAAAGGTGGGTAGCGAGCAGGTCATGGTGCAGACGGGGATACACTCCCGGAGGACAGCCATGGACGAGGTCGGCGTGCGTGACCCAGACTGCGAGTTCGAGAGGTGGTTGGAAGAAAGGGAGTCCATTCTCAAGATGAATAAAGAGCTTAATGCCAAATCCAGCAGGGGTGGAGCGAGAGAGGGAGATGTACCATCCCGGGTGGAAGGCGTTGAGGAGTAATCAGGAGGAATGATGGTTACGGAAAAAGAAAAGGAAAAGACCGAAGAGATAGAAGCGACTGGAGATGAGCTTGACAATCTCAAGCAGGAGAACGAATCACTTACCCGTGAGCTTGAGTCCCGCGACGCAACCATTATAAGGCTGGAGCAGGCGCTGGCGACGAAAGACAGCGAAATAACCGCGTTAAAGCAGTCGCTGGATGAGGCGAAGGGGACACTGGACGAGCTCGGTAAGGCCTTGCCGCAGGCGGTAGCCGCTTATAAGGAACTCGTAGTCCAGGCGAGCCCCGGCATCCTGGCCGAGCTGATAACCGGGGATAGCATCGAGGAAGTGAACGAATCGCT
>DAOVRI010000117.1 GCA_030628245.1 Dehalococcoidales bacterium | reverse complement strand
CCCAGCTTGGTGTTGACCCCATCGGACTGGACGAAATAGACCACAAGGTGCTGCATACCATCATCGAAAAGTTCAACGGCGGGCCAGTGGGACTGGACACCATCGCCGCTTCTATCAGCGAAGAGTCCGATACCGTCACGGACGTGTACGAACCCTACCTCATGCAGCTGGGCTTCCTGGAGAGGACGCCGCGGGGTCGGGTTGCCACCCCCCGGGCCTACGAGCACCTCGGCCTGCCCTACAACAAAAAACCCCCGCAGGGAACGCTGCTGTAAAGAGATTTACCGAAGCATAACCCCCTGTCTTCTCTTCAAACTGTTATATTATTAAAAATCTTTATAAAATAATGTAAAATATACTTGACATGAAAAAAGTCCTGGTCCATACCTGCTGCGCCCATTGCGCCGCCTATACCGTGGAGCACTGGCGACAGCAGGGCTATGAGGTCGGCGGGTTCTGGTACAATCCCAATATACACCCCTACACCGAGCACCAGAGTCGACTGGAAAGCATGGAATCGCTGGCGCGGGAGATAGACCTCCCGCTCATAATCGACGAGGGTTATGACTTCATCGAATACTTCCGGCGGGTAGTCGGCCATGAAGCGGAGCGCTGCCGCTATTGCTTCGACCTCCGACTGGCGAAAACGGCGGAGGCCGCCCGCCAGCACGGCCACGATGCTTTCACTACCAGCCTGCTCATCAGTCCCCACCAGAAGCACGACATCATCCGGGAAACCGGCAGTAAAATCGCCGCGGAGCACGGCCCGGAATTCCTCTACGCCGACCTCAGGAAACGCTACTCGGACAGTCGGCACATCACCAAACCGCTGGACCTCTACCGCCAGCAGTACTGTGGCTGCATTTACAGCGAGTGGGAACGCTACGCCGATACGAAAATAGAATGAAGAGTAAAATCCTGGTATTAACTATTATCTTACTCACTACAATACTTTTATGTGCCTGTCAATCAGCACCGGACACGGCTACGGTTACTCAGGTTATTGACGGTGATACGATTATTATCGACACCGGCCACCGAGTCAGGTACATCGGCATCGATACGCCGGAGGTTCATCCAATACCGGAAGCCTACGGCGCGGAAGCCTGGCAGGCTAACCGACAGCTGGTGGAAGGCAAAAGTATTCGACTGGAGCGAGACGTATCCGAAACGGACAAATACGGCCGACTGCTTCGCTACGTCTATGTGGATGACACACTGGCTAATGCCGAACTCGTGAAACTCGGCATGGCGGAAGCTAAAGCCTACCCGCCCGATACCAGATACCAGGATATGCTGGAGCAATTGGAAGAGGAAGCCAGGCAGGCGGGGCGGGGAATGTGGGCAAAATAAAGGGGAACCCCTGATTGAGGCTCCCCGCTTATCTACTGTATTTCTCGGGCTATACCCGGCCTTTATTCATTCATCAGTCTGCTATAGCGTAGGCCATCTGGACATTCGTGGTTATTTCCATTTCGCCGGGGCTGATGGGTGTCTCCATTTGGGGTGCTGCTTCAGCCATGGCTATCATGTCGCCGCGGTAGACGGGACCGGGCATGTAGGAACTCTCGGAGATATAGGTCGGTTTGCCCAGCTTAACGTCAGCGGTATCGGCCAGTGTTTTAGCCTTGGCGGCGGCATCGACTACCGCCAGCTCTCTCGCCTGTTCGTAGTAAGGAGTCGGGTCATCAATCGTAAAACTAATGCTGTCGATACGGGTCAGGTCACCACCGGCAACAGCCACGGCATCGATAACGGCGCCTGCCCCGGCCACGTCTCTAATCTTGGCCGTAACAACGTTGGTCACGCGATAGCCAAGGACTATCTCCCGCTGGTTGTCATTGTCCCACCGCGTTACACGATGGATATTGAAATACTGGGTCTGAATATCCTCGTCTTTTACGCCTTCATCCTCTAGGGCTTCCATAACGCCGTTCATAGCTACCGTCGCTTCGTCCTGAGCTTGCGCGACAGTGGCTTCCTGGGACTCGATGCCTACCCTGAGGATAGCTACATCAGGTACAGCCGTCACCTTGCCCTCACCATTAACCCAGATACCCTCCTGCTGGCTGCTGAGATTAAGTTTGATTCCGGAGGGGTCACCGCTGAGAGTAACGCCACCTTCCGAGCTGCAACCAGCCAGCCCAACCACCACCAGCACCAACGCCACCCCTATCACTACCAACCATGTCTTTTTCATTGTATAGCCTCCTTTTTGTTTTTCCACTATATATAACGAAAAAATCGCCGCAGGGTTAGCGGCGACTCATATTATTTTTTTCAGGAATAAGCCCGCAGCTGCTCAGTCCAGGTTATTGAGTGCCTGCTCGTAACCATCAATGGCAACTTCAAGCGCCCGGAGCAGGGCTGGTTTTAACGACTCCGGTGCTTCCTCCAGTAATTCCTGCAGTTCCTGTATGTTCTCCATAGCCTGCTCGGATACATTCATGCGGAATCGCGCCTGATTGTCGGGTTTAACTTCTCTATCTGCCCGGCCGCGCTCTTCGTCTCTCCCGGCATCCTCACGCGGTCCTCCTGCCCTGGGTGCGGCCATTACGGGCACTTCCTCTACAGGTTCCGACGGTATCTCAATTACCGGAGCCGGTGCGTCCATCGGCACCTGTGCTGCTTCTGGTTCAGGCGTGGGGGCTGGCCTGGGTGCCGGAACCGGCGCCGGCGCTGCTTCAGCCGCCTCGAAGGTAGCCGTTTCCATTTGCGCAGCCCCTTTCCCACCGGGTGTGACCAGATTGGCCATAGCTATCAACTGGTCGTTCATACGCTCCGTAGCTTTCTCCACCTGTTTGACCTTGCCCTTGTCCGCCATCCTGATTATCTCTTCCACCCTCTCATCGGCAAACCTGGCGTACAGCTCTGCCTTACCCAGCGCCGACGGCGTAAAAGTCAGTCGCACCGCCTCGGTGGCCAGCTTGACTTGGTACAGGGGCTCATCGGGCAGGCTGTTGGTAGAAGCGGCTACGGTACCGGTACCGGCCAGCAAGACGACAACGACAACAGCAGCCACTACGGTCGCCCACCGCGGAAACCACCCGAAGAAGCCCCGGCTCTTTTCCGGCTCCATCTCACGGATAGCCGCCTGGAAATCGTAGGCCGCCCTATCCCGGAATTCGGGACGCGGCTTGATGGCGGCTGCCTTTCTGGCTTCCAGCGCCGTCCGGAGGAGAGGTTCGAGCTCTTCGGCATGTTCGGGGTAACCTGCCAGGCATGCCTCGATAGCCTCGCCGTTAATCAACCGCTCCAGACATTCGTCCAGTATATTATTAAATTCGTTATTCTTATTCATGATACTGCCCCTGCCGAAAGTACTTTACGCAGGGCTACTATAGCGCTGTGCTGCAAAGCCTTGACCGCTCCCGCACTCCTGCCCATGACCCTGGCCACTTCGGCCACGGGCATATCGCCGGTAAAACGCAGGGAAATTACTTCCTGCTGGGCCGCGGTCAGCTTTTTTGCCGCCTGTGCCAGTTCTTCAATTTCTAACTTCGTTTCGGCCACCTTCCCCGGGTCATCTTCACCGGCGGCTATCGACTCATCGAGAGGTACGGTGACGCGTCTCGACTTTTTCCTAAAGTAGTCGACTACCTGGTTATGCGCAATACGATAGAGCCAGGAGGAGAACGGCATTCCCTTAAACTTGTAGGAAGAGATAGACTTAAGAGCGTTGAGAAATACCTGCTGAGTCATATCCTCCGCCTCTGTCCTGTCGCCTATTTTGAGAACTATATAGCGATAAATTTTATCGAAGTTCTCCTCATATAATTGAGTTAAAGCCACCTGGTCACGCTGCTGCGCTCGCCGGATAAGGCTCTCCTCATCTTGCACCTGACAACCCCCGTTCAGAGCCGGACTACCTTTGAATTCTACGTTCGCCCGGCCGGTAATTAGGGTGTTACCCCGTGCATATAGTATAACGATTAAGGCACTGAAAAGATAGGTGTTGGGATTAATGAAGAGGATGCTAAGAAGGGTGGGATAAGGTAGTGAATATATTATCGGGCAATTATGATAATAAGGAGAAATATGAGTGAGTTAAAAGCTTAATCAATATATGTGACAAATATGTGACAGGGGAAACTTGTATTATATGTGCTTTGAGAATACGCTTGGTGTATAATGTTACAGGACAGGATGTTGACAGACTGCTGGCGTATTTAACTAGGGATAGCACCGTTGACAAAATACTTTATGTCTGATAACCTGATAGGTGTCTTTCCTTTGGGTTTTGGCTGATATGCAGGAGGAGGTAAGGTATGGAAGAGCCAATTGATGTCTACTCCGACCAATTCATGGTGACAACAACTGCATTTGGTGCTAATTTGTCGTTCTACGTAAATACGCCTCATCCCGAACAGACCAAACCTGTTGCAGCTGAGAAGCTTGCTACGATAAGAATGAGCATCGAACATTTGAAATTGATGACCATGATTATCGTAAAGCAGGTTAAGAAAATGGAATCTGATACAGGGATTAAAATTGCTTTAGACAAACGGGTGCTAAATAGTATTGGTATACCTCCCGACGATTGGGAAGAATTTTGGAAATCTTCAGATATTAACCTATAAAGAGAGTTGGTGATTACTTATGCCGGTTCAAAATATTCCATATTACACCGATGTTCTGCCAGAGGGATTCCCTGTTAATAGTGGTACAAATGCTGAGTTAAACCTAATTAGTACTATTGGGGTGCTGACAGTGGGAGAGGGTGCTCGTATAACTGATGAATATAAGCTAAAAGAAACGCTTATTGCTATAGTAAAGTTGGAAGATGAAAATTACGTAGTAGTAGAAAACCGAACAGATGAGTATGGTGTTGGTGAATCTAGGGAAGAGGCTCAACAGGACTTGTTTAATTCATTAGTTGATTATCTTCATTCTTTAGAGAAAAGAGAAGAAAGACTGGGAGATAGGGAGCGCCATAGCTTGCAAGTTCTTAGGAATATTCTAACTAAATAAATGGACAATCGGGAAATAAGAAGCACGTTGGTGGCTAAGCTAGATGCTGTAGAAGATAGGGCTGGCCACCATGTTTATTTCTGGCTGGATATTGACGGAAGTGAGTTCAGGGTAGGAAAACTGTCACATAGTGCCCGTGGGCAAGCACCTGACCATGTAGTTTCGGATACTGCGAAAAGGTTGAAGCTAACAAAAAAAGAATTTAATAGTCTAGTTGATTGCACGATAGATAAGGAAATGCATGAAGATATTTGGAGGGAAAGAAATGCTTAGTAGTACCTAGAGGTGATGATTTGTAGAAAGCAGTCAAGAATGGCTGAAATTAATGGGGAGCTTTTATGCTTCCCCTCTTTGTTTCATATGCCAGTAAAAGTGAAATATGCTAAAATTGCAGAATAAAATGAAGCGGAGAAGCGATATTGGCATACTTGATACGCCCCATGACCCAGGAGGACCTGGCCCAGGTAAATAATATAGACCGCGAGGCCTTCCCTACCCAGTGGCCACCCCCCAATTACCGCCAGGAGCTGCAAAATAAGCTCGCCCACTACGTCGTTACCTGTGATGATGCCAGGACCGTGGAAGCTTCCGAGGAAAAACCGCGGAAAGGCCTGTTCGGTCTGGTGTCCCGGATTATTCCCTGGTACCAACGCAGCCTGTATCTCGATGTTACGTCACCGGAATACACCCGTCAGTACATCGTCGGTTTTTCCGGTATCT
>DAOVRI010000134.1 GCA_030628245.1 Dehalococcoidales bacterium | reverse complement strand
CCCAATAATTTCTTCGATTTCGCGGCAGGCGCGGGAAACGGCCTCTCTTATGTCGGCCCATTTCTCCGGTGCCAGGTTATGGGCCCTTCGGCCGATAAGATGCCCGAGATTCCTGAGTTCACGAATGGAGTCGTGAAATTCCTTATGGTCGCGCGGGCCCCACCAGTCTTTCATCCGCCCTTTTATCTTTTCGATGACGTCCTTCTGCTCTTTCAGGAAGTTCTTCCCCTCCTCGGTAATGGTATATACCTTCTTGCCATCGCGCTCCGAAGAACTGACGTAGCCCATATCGCCAAGCATCTGAAGGGTGGGGTAAACGCTGCCGGCGCTGGGGGTGTAAAAACCATGAAAGGCGTCTTCCATGGCGCGTATTATCTCATAACCGTGGCTTGATTTATCCTTCAGAAGATTAAGAATGACGTATTTCAGGTCGCCTTTTTCGAAAAGGCGCGAGTGCCGTTCAAATGGGGGGAAGTGTCTGTTAAACATAACACCCAACCTCCTTGTAACATATCACGATATATCGTAACATATCAATATTCGTTTGTCAATAGTCCCGGCGGAAAAATTTTGAAAAGTTCACGTACTGGTCGCCCATCTATTTTTTTCTTACCCTGTACCTGATAATGGTCCTGGGGTCTTTGGCATCGGGGCGGGTGAGGTATTCTTCTTCGTGTACGCCGACTATCTCGTAGCCGTTATCAGTAATGAAATGGAGCAATCGTTCGACCGAATTATCTTCCTGGTCGTAAGACCCGTGGTGGAGAATCTGGGCGACGGTGCCGTATTCCCAGGTCTCTATTTTTACCTCGGTGCCGCCCACTTTCTGCGGGAGGGAAGTGGTGTCTTCAGGTACCGGCAGGCCGATGACATTCGTCCATTCTTCCATAGGGACGAGGTGAGCATCGGGGTAGCGGGCGCGGAGTCCGCCGATTTTGAACGAGGGGCCGCCGCTTTTCTTAAGATCGAATTTCAGAGTGTAAACCGAGCCGTAGAGGGCCGGCAGGACCAGCGGGAATACCTGCCCCGGCGTACCCCTGGCGTAAACCGCCGCCATCTTCTGGGCAGGCATTTTCAGGATTTCCGGCTCGGTTCTGGCCGATTTTCCTGGTGTCATTCGCTTGTCTCCTCCGGCATCCGGGCCGCGCTTGGTTGCTTATTTTGTAACATAAATATCCACACATCTGCAACTTAAATATTTGTAATTTCTCATGATTGAGTATATAATTAGCCTAAATTTACCTTTCCCAACTTCGTAATGCGATATGTCAGCAAACCCACGGCAATAATTAAGTATGATATTGTGATATCCGTTTTCGGGCGGATAACAATTTTGAAAGGAAACGACGATTACACACCCCGAACCTAAAAAGCGCTCATTTCTGTGGAGGTCGCTCCCGTTTTTCATTATTGCGCATGCAGCGCATCATTTTTTAATGGCACTCCAGCAGCCGTTGTTCCCTACTATGCGTGATTATTTCAAGATAGAGACGTATACTAAGGCTTCCACAATACCGATGGCTTTTGCTCTTGCCAGCGCGACGGGGCAGTTGCCAGCCGGCTGGTTTGCCGACCGCTTTGGGCCGATTCCCCTCATCATGATCGGTACTCTGGGCGTAGCCGTAGCCGGTGTGCTCGTCGGGATTTCTGCCAACTTCGTCATGTTGATAGTTTTCCTGGTGCTCATGGGACTTCTATCCGGGGGGTATCACCCGGCGGCGACACCGCTCATTTCCGCCTCGGTCGAGCCGCAGCTACGCGGCCGGGCGCTCGGCTTTCACCTCGTCGGTGGTAATTCCGCTTTCTTCGTGGCACCGATTGTTGCCGCTGCCATAGTTGGAGCGTTTGGAGAGGAAAGCGGGTGGCGGTATTCGTACTTTATCCTCGCAATACCAACAATCGTATTCGGCCTGATTTTCTATGTTTATCTATCGCGTCGTGGCGGTAAAGCTCACGTGGAGACGGTGAAGCAGAGGATTACCGAGGAGAGACCGCCGCAGCCGGGATACAAGCGTCGGCTGATTGCCTTTTTAACGATGATGATAGTCGGCGGTGGTCTCGGCATGTCGGTCCTGCCTTTCCTTACTTTGTATATGACGGACGAACTGGGAGCATCAAATGCGGTGGCCGGTGGGCTGATGTCAATCGTGTTTTCCTCGGGGCTCTGGGCCGGCCCGGTCGGCGGTTATATTTCCGATAAAATAGGCAGTGTTAAGGTAATTATCGCCACGGGTCTTCTGTTAGGGGTACTGATTTATGCTTTTAAACTGGTCGAGTTGGGACCCAGCCTCTACATCGTGCTGTTTTTCCAAGGTCTTATTATGGCCTTGCGGATGCCGGTGACCGAGGTTTTTATCATGAGCCAGGCACCGGCCAAACACCGTTCCAAGATTTTTGGTATTTACTATTCCACCATGCAGTATACGGGTGCGATATTCGTGCTGCCCGGCGGGTACTTCATTGAGAGGTTCGGCTTTGACACGGTGTTCACGTGGGCGGCAGTCGGGGTTACGGTGGTGGCGGTGATAACAGCGTTCTTTATATTTGACGCCAAGGACCATTATCGGGATGAAATACAGGTTTCGTGAAGATAGACCTGAGAGAGTATAGCTACACGGCTTTCTGAATTAGTTGCCGTCGCCTTTACCCTCTATCAGCTTCTCCCCGTACTCCAGTAAGACCTTCTGCCGTTCCGGGGAAACTTGCTGTGATTCCAGCCAGGCTTTCAGGGCGGTGAGGGGCTTGAGTTCTTCGGCGGCACGGTCACCCAGTCTCAGGCGCGTCTCGTGATGTACTTCCCGGGCGATGGTGGCGTAATGGGCGTCTTTCAGGGCGTCCCGGATTTCGTTGTTGCGGAGCTGCCCTTCAATCGAGGCCGGCAGGCTGATGTGCAGGCGCACGACGGCATCCCTGACGTTTGTTTCCTGCCCGGCGATGGCCCGGAGCACGGTGGTGGTAGGGTCGAGGTCATCCGCTTCCGGGGTGACATCGATGGTGAGAAAGCGGCGGGCGTTGACGGGGTGGAATTCGAAGGAGACCTGCCTTTTGCCGGTAGTCGGGTCCGGCTCTATATCTACCACGTAGAAGCCTTTTTCGTCGTTCTCCTCCCCGAAGTCCACGCGCTCCAGGCTGCCGGAATAGACCACCGGTGGGTTTTCGGATAGTACCTGGTGCTTGTGAATGTGCCCCAGCGCTACGTAGTCGAAGGCCGGCAGGGCGATATTGCTGAGTAAGACGGCAGGCTCCTGACCGATGGATATCAGGCTTTCCGAGCCGACCCTGGCACCGGTGACCCAGACATGGGCGGCCAGTATGGCGGGCAGGGCGGGGTCGAGACCGGCGGCTTTGCTGGTAATGACCCGGGTTAAAGCCTCCTGCATTCTCTGAGTAATCTGTTCTATGCTGAGGTTTTTAGTATCTTCGCGACTGAGCAGGGTGCTGCGTCTCAGCCAAGGCAGGGAGACGACCTGCACGGTGCCGCTGGCCGTCGGGATTTTATAAATATCGGGTCGATTTGATGAAACGTAGATATTTTCCACCGCCAGCGTATCGAAAATTTCGGTGGTGGTGGCCCTCCAGATGGCATTGGGCATGTCATGGTTGCCCACGAGCAGAAATACAGGTATGTTGCCGGTGGCCAGGCGGTTGATGCGCCGGGCGAATTCCCGCTGCTGGGTCTGGCTGGGCTCGCGGGTCTTGTAGGCGTCGCCGCAAAAGAGGACGAGGTCCACCCGGTTTTGCAGGGCGTAGTTAACGAGCTGGTCGAGGGCGGCAAGGAAGTCGTTGAGGCGCGAGGACAGCCCGGTGGCCGGGTCGATGCGCCCGTAGTTCTCGACGCCGAGGTGTAAATCCGCAAAGTGGATAATCTTCACTCTTCAATTATAGCTGGCTGAAAATCTTACATCAACATTATAACTCTCCTGTAAATCAATTACGGCGGAATCGTTTGATTTCCTGTTTCTGTTCGTATATCATGGCGCTATACCAGGTCTGGCAGGCAGTTGTGAATTCCGAGATAGAAAATACGATTACAGAAAAACGGGTGTGGGGCTTCTGGGCGACAGTGGGATGGGGCGTTCTGGTCATATTCATCAGTGTTGTTGTCCAGGTGGTAATTGCGGTTGTCTTCATCATCGCCAGGCTGGTTACCGAAGCGGAAATCGACCTTCTCGAACTTGATTTTTTTGAGTGGTTGGAGGCCATTGACCTGGGACTGCTTCTTTCTCTTTCTATAGTTATCTCGGCGATTATTTGTGTCGGCCTGATTTTTATTATTATTAAAGTCCGCAGGGGCGCGACCATTGCCGATTACCTCGGTTTTAAGTCAATCGGTACCGGGACGGTCCTTGTAGTACTGGCTATCTCCGTAGCGTTTATCGCGTTATCCGTCCTGGTAAACATGGGTCTAAACAGGCCCACTGATTCGGATATTATGGTACAGGCATATGCTACCAGTGTCTGGCCGGCGCTGTTCTGGATGGCCGTTGTTGTTTTCGCCCCGTTTTTTGAGGAGGTCCTGTTTCGCGGCTTCCTGTTTGAAGGCTTGAGGCATTCCAGAATCGGCATCGCCGGCACGGTCATCTTGACATCGCTGGTCTGGGCGGGATTTCACCTGCAATACGGTCTTTTCGAGATAGCCTCGATATTCGTTTTGGGAGTGATATTCGGCATCGTGAGGTATAAGACCGGGTCATTGTGGGCTCCCATGATAATGCATGCATTCAACAACCTGCTGGCGGTGCTTCTAATAGCCCTTGAAATCGGTGTGTAAGCCGGGTGGCGTATTCGCAGGGAGAGGGTATTACTATTTTAACAGCCCCGGGACTTCCTGTAATGAAGAGATTACCGGTCCTTGCCAATCATCTTCACGGTCGATGAAGTGAGTATCGTCGGATTCATCGGGAACGCTGATTAAGACCGGGTGCATGCCGACCTGTAAAGCGCCGGTCAATTCCCGGCTGCTACCGTCGCCGATATACAGGCAGTCCTGAGGTTCGACGCCCAGCCGTTCCGTAGCTATGTGGTATATACGGGGGTCGGGCTTCTTTATGCCCACCACGCACGAGAAAACGGTCACGTCTAACAGCGGGGCAAAAGGCGTACTCTCCCAGACATGAGGAATTTCACTCGTGCAGTCGCTGAT
>DAOVRI010000028.1 GCA_030628245.1 Dehalococcoidales bacterium | reverse complement strand
TACCATCTTTGCGTCGGTGTTGCGTCTCGAAGTGGTCGCCGGTCTCATCAACACTCTGGATCATATCAAGCACTTGCTCAGGCGGAAATTGAAACTCCCAATCCCACACTTGGAGCTGAAGGACTTCCTCGGGGGAGTACCCGAGCATCTCTGCAAATCGCTGGTTAGACTCATATACGTTACCATTCTGATCAAGGACAACAATCCCGTCCCTTGACTGCTCGATGAGGATGCGCCGCCGGATCGCTTCGTTAGCTAGAGCCTCCGCCGCCGCCTTGCGCCCGGTGATGTCGCGGGCAAATACGAACATTTGCCCTTCACCTATATTCAGATAATTTACACTAATTTCCATATCAATTATCTTGCCGTCTTTTCGTTTATGCTGCGTCTCGAAACGGTCTGAGCCATGCTCCACTATTTTCTTAATGCGTTGAGCAGTTTTCTCAGGCTTTTCTATGGCTTCAATGTCCTGAATAGACATTTCAAGTAGCTCTTCGCGCGCATAACCCGTTATCTTACAATATGAGTCGTTGACTTCGAGAATTTTACCCTCTAAATCGCAAATCCAGAAACCGTCAAGGGCTGTTTTTATAATTGCCTGCTGTTTTTCCTCAGACCGCTTGCGCTCGGCGATTTCCTGGTTAAGATTATCTATCGAGGTCATGCTGGTGCTGAGGCTCTGTGTCATCTGGTCGAAGGCTCGCGAAAGCTCTCCTATCTCATCCCTGGCATCGGTGCCGACTTTATAATCGAGATTGCCTTTGGCAATCATCTCGGTCCCTTTGCGCAGGGCATGTAGCGGACGCACGATTGACCTTGTCGTGAAAATGGCAGCCGCGATAGCCAGGAGGGTAATCAAGGCGGCGCTGATAGAGGTTGAGTGTAAGCCGCTGGTATACGCTTTCTCGAAGGCTGTTTTTGCCGTTGTCAGCTCTGCGATACTGGCCGCTTTTAACTCGCTGGCCCGTTGCTGCATGGCGAGCAATGCCGGCAGGCACATATTACGGTCACGCGCCAGTAATTTACTGTAATCAGCCCCGCGTTCTTTCAGGTCGATTATCCAGGAAGCAGCGAAATAGAAGTCGTATATTTTCCCTGCCAGTATGCTGTCTTTGCCGTGCTCTACTGTTCCGGGAAGTGCCATTACCGGCAGATATTCCAGTCTGATTTCTTCAAGACGACTCAGCTTGAGTTGGGCGTTGCTCTTGGCCTCTTCTATATCATGATATAGATATTCCGTAACATCGCGGTATATCTCGCTGGATATCGTTTCCACTTCGGTCATGGCGATAGTATCCGGAATAATATCCTCTTCCACGGCGCTGAACTGTCCATTAAGGTTACCGAATATGCCCCAGGTATAAAAACCAACCAGCCACAGGAGGACTAAAATCGCGGAGAAGCCGATAATCAGTTTTGTTCTTACCTTCAGTTTGTTACCTGCACCTGGGAGGATATTTTTCATATCACCTCCGCCTTCTCTATGCGTAAAAAAACTAGGGCAACAGGTGCCCATCGGTTATTAAAGAATCTGCCATGTGGCAAAAATATATCATCGGGCTGGTAAATATTTAATTAATATTGCGATACGTTATGTAAACGATTCGTAAAAATCGGCTTCAATTAGAGTCTGCGGCGGCTTCGGTACTGCCTTACAGGCGATATTCGGGGGAAAATGGTAGAATTACTAGGGTCGATTTGAAATTAATGTTGCCGCCCTGTAATAATTGTTTTGTTATGTTCTCAGGGGAAATAGCGCGGAGGAATAACCAGTGTCGCTAAGTGCGCTCGTGTTGCATAAGAATGATAATGTAGCCACGGCGGTGCGACCGCTGGAAAGCGGCGATAGTATCGACGTTGAAGTAGCGGATTGCGCGGTAAAGATAGTACTCCTGCAGTCGATTCCCTTCGGGCATAAATTTGCGCTTCAGGATATCGGGTGGGGTGAGAGGATAATTAAATACGGGGAGACAATCGGGCAGGCCACGGCGAGCATAAAGAAGGGAGAGCACGTGCATATACATAACGTCGAAGGCTTAAGGGGGAGGGGGGACAGGCCGTGAACTTCATGGGATACCGCCGGAGGAACGGTAGTGTCGGGACGCGGAACCACGTGCTGGTGTTTCCCACGGTAATCTGTGCCTCGTCAGTGGCCGACATGATAAGCCGGGCCGTACCCGGTACGGTCAGCGTTACCCACCCTCACGGCTGTGGACATCTCGGCGAGGAGAAAGAACACATAATAAAAACCATGGTCGGTTTCTGCAGCCATCCCAATGTGGCCGGGGTGTTACTGGTCGGCCTCGGGTGCGAGTTAATCACGCCGGAACTGATAGCCGGAGAGATAGCCAAAACGGGTCAGCGGTTTGAGATATTGAGTATCCAGGCCGAGGGCGGCACCAACGCCACGGTTGAGAAGGGCAAGACGCTGGCAGCCGGGCTGCTGGAAGAAGCGGCTGCGGCCGGGCGTGAGCCGGTGGATATCTCCGAGCTTATCATCGGCACCAACTGCGGCGGCTCGGATACCCTGTCGGGCCTGACGGCCAACCCCGCCGTGGGAGTCGCTGCCGACATACTGGTAACCGAAGGCGGCACCGTATTACTTACGGAAACGCCGGAAATGATTGGCGCGGAAGACGCGCTGGGCAGGAGGGCGGCTGATGAGGGGATTGAGAAGCGTATCCGGGAGATAACCTCGGCCACCGAGGTCCTGGCGAAGAGGGTGGGGGTGGATATGCGCGGCTCGGAGCCGTCACCGGGGAATATCGAGGGGGGGCTGACCACCCTCGAGGAGAAGTCGCTGGGGGCGGTTCTGAAGGGGGGCACTTCGACCGTCAGGCAGGTGGTGGGTTACGCGGAGAAGCCAACAGAAAAAGGATTGATAATCATGGACGGCCCGGCCCATGATGCTGTCAGCAACACGGGCATGATTGCCGCCGGCGCTCAGGTCATCGTTTTTACCACGGGACGGGGCACGCCGCTGGGGGCCCCGATTGCTCCGGTGATAAAGGTTTCATCCAATAGTGGCATCTACCGGCGTATGAAAGAAAATATAGACATTAATGCCGGTGATATACTGGAGGGCAAAGACTCGATAAAGACTATCGGCGAACGGATTTTCCGCGAAATTATAGAGGTTGCCTCCGGCAAGGCAACCAGGGCCGAGGTACTGGGGCACAATGAGTTCGCCATACATTCGCTGGGCCTGAGCGTCTAGTATCGTTATTTTTAACTGGTAAGGGAGGTTTGACTCGTTGAATACGATTGAGCTGCCGCAACTCGCCTGGCACGGCGTCAAGGAATTGGGTTTGTCCCTACCGGAAAGCTGGGACGTGGAAGTCTGTAACATGGCGGGGTACGACCGGCCGCACCTGAAACCTGCCGAAATCAAGGAAGCTATCGCCGGGCTCATCGGTATGCCGCCGCTGCGGGAATACGCCCGGGGGAAAAAAGAGGTGGTTATCATCTTCGACGATATGACGCGGGTCACGCGCGTGGCGGAGATTGCGCCCCATGTCCTGGAGGAGCTGGCTGCGGCCGGAATTGCAGATAGTCAGATACGCTTTATCGCCGCCTGCGGTTGCCATCAGGCGATGAATCGACTCGACTTCGCCAAAAAACTGGGCGAGGATGTCCTGGCGCGGTTCCCGGTCTATAATCATGCCCCGTACGGGAAATGCGTGTACGCGGGCACGACCACCAGCGGCATTAAAGTACGCATAAATGCCGAGGTAATGAAGTGCGACCTGAAAGTAGGCATCGGCTCCATCGTGCCGCATATCATGGCCGGATTCGGCGGCGGCAGCAAGATAGTGCTGCCGGGGGTGGCGGGCTACGGAACGATAGTAGCCATGCACTCTCCCCAGGTGTCTTCGGAATCAGGAGGCGTTAAAGATACGGTTACCGGCATGGGTGTTTATAAAGATAATCCGCGCCGCCGGGATATAGACGAAGCGGCGGCCATCGTCGGACTGGATGTCAAGATTGATGCCGTTGTTAATATGTGGGGAGAGACGACGGCTGTCTTCGCCGGTGCCCCCGCCCCGGCCTACGCCGCCGCCCTCGAAAATGCTAAATCCCACTACCTTACTCCCGCGGCCAGAGATAAGGATATTGTCATTGCCAACACCTTCGCCAAGGCTAACGAGGCCATTTCCGGCCTGCTGGTCGCCTTCCCATCGGTAAGTCAGCAGGGCGGTGATGTCGTTCTTATTGCCAACGCGCCGGAGGGGCAGATTACCCACTACCTCATGGGGCCCTTCGGGAATGACATCGGCGGGCAGCTTAGACTGCAGATGAAGCCGCCGCCGAACGTGAACCGATTAATCATCTTCAGTGAATACCCCGAGCTTTCCAGTAAAAACTATCTGGAAGATACGGATAGAGTGGTACTGGTGCATGACTGGAGTGACGTTCTGAAGCTGCTTCAAGAGAGGCATGGGGCTGAGGCGAAAGTTGCTGTCTACCCGAACGCCGATATACAGTACTGCGCAGGGTAGTAAGTTGTAAAAGCGCAGGAGGATAAAAATGAAAATTAAAGCTGCCGTTTTACGTGAATACGGGGTTCCAATGGCTATAGAGGAGCTGGAACTTGATGAACCCCGCGAGCACGAAGTACAGGTAAAGATGCTGGCCTGCGGGTTCTGCCACTCCGACGCCTCTGTCTGGCTGGGCCACATACCGCAGGATATTCCGATGGTTCCCGGCCACGAAGCCTGTGCCGTGGTGGAGAAGGTAGGTCCGGGTGTGACCAAGCTAAAGCCGGGTGACCGCGTCATCGGGTGCTGGATGGTGCCCTGCGGGTACTGTTTCCAGTGCCGGAGGGGGCGTCCTAACCTGTGCGAGACGAGCGCGAAATTCTTCCAGGAAGGGAATCTCCTGGACGGCACTTCACGATTGACCGATAAGGATGGCAAGAGGGTCGGACTGGGCAGCTTTATCGCCGGTTTCGCTACCCACAGCGTCATGCCTGATGTTGGTGCCATACGTGTGCCCGACCACGTCAAGCTGCCTCCCGAGCAACTCTGCCAGCTCGGCTGCTCCGTGGCCACGGGGTGGGGAAGCGTCGTTAATGTGGCACAAGCGCGTGAAGGCGACTCGATAGGGATATGGGGGTGTGGCGGCATCGGGCTGAACGCCATCCGTTTCGCGGCGCTGCGTAATTGCAACCCGGTGGTCGCCGTCGACCTGGAGGTATCAAAGAGGGATATAGCTCTGGAGTTCGGCGCTACTCACTTCATCGATTCCAGTAAAGGCGACCCGGTTCCCATCATCAAGGAGCTCACCGGAGGGGCAGGACTGGAGTTTGCCATCGAGGCCACCGGCGACCCCGGAGCCCAGGTGCAGGCATGGTGGGCCCTGCGCTCGGGCGGTACCCTTGTTGCTACCGGTGTGGCACCAATTGATTCGGTTACCAGTATGCCTCTTTTCTATGCGCCGCTGCACGCGAAGTCGATAAAAGGCACCCTGTACGGCGAGACTCACCCCACGGAGGACCTGCCCAGTCTGATGGAAGTCATGAACACCGGCCTCTTGAAGACCGATAAATTGGTAACGAGATTGATTACGCTGGACGACCTCGACGAGGTCCGGAAGGCTTTACTGGCCAGGAAAGTAATAGGGCGCTGGGTAATTAAATACGATTAATTACTATCTATCGAGATATTTTGTAAAGAATGTCCGGTAATATGACATTCATCTATCGAGGTACTTTATAAAACCCTCGCCGCGCAGAGTCTCCTGGTACTGGCGCCTGCCGAGCTTCCATAGAAACTTAAGATAGCTTAAACCCTCGGCGCAGGCGCTGTACCGGACGGCGCCCGGCTCGATGCAATTCCGGCATTGCTCCGTTTTTCCGATGCATGTTCGCCAGTAATGAGCTTGAGCGCTGTTCCAGATTTCTTCCGGACTCTGTTTTTTCACGTTGCCGATTGACTCGGAGAGCAATTCGCAGGGGTACACCGTCCCGTCGAACTCGATGAACATATAGTTGTAAGCGGCCGTGCATGACCAGCTTTTTTGGCCGGTAGATAGAAAGCTTCGTATCCTCGAATAGAAGTAGTTTGTATTCAACTCGCGGCGATTGTAAAAGTCCGATAGTTTTTCGTAGTCGGCGGGTCCCAGCTCTAATACCTCTCTACTACCGGCGTTTCTGAACCTGGTCTCGGTGAAAAAGACCGGTGAGATGATGGTAAACAGGTTCTCTTTCATGGCGAACTCAAGGATATCATCAAGGCTATCGATATTCTCCGGTAGAACCGTCGTTTTGACGCCGATGTGATAGTCAGAGAATTCCCCCTTGAGCTCCAAGAGTCCGTCAATGGTCCTGGTCGCCAGGTCGAACGCGCCTTTGGTCCCTCTGATTTTATCGTGGGTGGCGCCAATGCCATCCATGGAAGCGACGGTAACCAGGTCGATATTCGTACCCCTGAGACCCTCCAGGATTTTTTGGTAGTTAGAGATTATTTTCTCGGGCAGCAGGCCGTTGGACGTAATGACGATACTTCTCAAATGGGGCAGGAATTTTTTCTTGAGGCTGGCTATGCCCAGCGCTATCTCGACCAGGTCGTCCCTCAGGTGGGGTTCGCCGCCGGTCAGGTCGAGCTCGACCAGTTCCGAGAAGAGGGGCCGGGATAGTAAACCGATAATTTCTCTCTGAGATAGTTCGAGGGATTGAATATCCGGTTGCTCTTTAGCCCTCCTCCACATATTGCACATGATGCAGTGGGAGTTGCACCGATTGGTTACGGCCAGGCTGACCACCTCGGGCTTCAAAGGGGCCGCCCTCATTCTGGCATAGCGGTATCTCAGCGCTTTGCCGATTAGTCCGGCGGCTGTCCCGTAGAAGTTACCTGCATTGCTTTTCTTCATTCTCGCATCAAGCATGTCTAAACGATAGTATATACGACCCGAAATATTTCTGCTTCAAGCATCCCCGGAAAACGCCGACCTGGTAAGCAAGGTGTTCTAGAAGGTAGAAAAATAGAAAGAAGGGGTAGGACAGTTTCGGCTTTTTCACCCGGCAGTCCACGATGGACGTATAGATAATCGCTAGGCCGCCGAAAACCCACAGGGGGTGCCATAGAAAGCCGAGTGCGAATATCAGAATCAGGTAATAACGCACCAGGTGAAAGAGGGCGAAATAGAAGAAGGAGAGATAGCTCCTGAAGGTGGAATAGATTACCTGCGGGAATGGGAGCTCCATATTAAATTTCAGCAGCGTTGCGGACCTGCGCCACAGGTCGAGTCCGAACAAAATGAGTATCGGGGCAATCGGCCAGGCATTTACCAGCAGGATGGCGAGGGTAAACGCCAGGAAGGACAGTCCGGAACAAACGGAAATTAAAAAAGTCTTCCTTTTATCCCGGTGAGTCCGGTAGAGAACGGCCTCCGATGTCCCGTAATCGCTGCGGCGTTGCAGCATCTTTCCGAGCTTGTTGCGGTGCTTGTGGGCGACGCTGCCGAAAGGGGCATAGAGGAGCGTATAGTCGAGATTTCTCAGGCGCCAGCAAAAATCGACGTCCTCCCCCACGTGCATGCCAGCCTTAAAACCCCCGGCAGCTGCGAATGCTTCCCTGGTCACCAGCATGTTGGCCGTGGGCACGTAGAAGCTCGATTCCGTCCTGCCTTCGAGGAGGAGCCGTTTACCCATGTTGAGAGAGGAAGCGACCTCTTCGTATCGGTCGAGGTAGCTTTCTTTGTAGTAGCCGTCCACGTAGCCCCCCACCGCCCCGACACTAGCTGTTTTAAAAAATGGAATTAGCTCCTTCAGCCATTTCTCCCCGGCCATGCAGTCGGCATCAATAAAGGCTAGAATTTCACCGCTGGCGTTTTCCGCACCGATATTCCGGCAGGCGGCCTGTCCCTGCGACTCGGCCTGACGGATGATTCTGACGTCAGGAGAGTCAATCAATCCTGAAATCTCTTTTTGTGAGCCGTCATCCACCACGATGGCTTCCAGCCGGTCTCCGGGGTAATTGAGATTTGCCAGCGATTGCAGGCACTCGATTAAATCTTCTGGCTGGTCTTTGACCGGTATGATAACGGAGACCAGAGGGAAGTCGTCTATTTCCGCTATACTCTCCAGTTTCAGGTATCCCTTGGCAACGAGAGATAGCAGGACCCTGAGCAAATTCGCCTCATCAAGGCCGGGGTTCCGGCTGACGAAGTCGGCTATTTCGCCCCCATCCTGAATATGCTCAAGAAGCCGGTAAAGAGATTCATTCAGCCGGAGCATTTTAATGGGCAGCCGGGAAAGCAGGAAATAACCGTCAGGGTCTTCTCTCAAGAAGGTGTTAGCCGCCAGTGAAAAGCCGAAACCTTTCATGGACCTGTGGCCGGTCTGATTACTCCCTCTTCTTTCAGGAGCTCGAAGAGTCGTTCGGCCAGTTCCTCGGTGCTGCCTTCAAGCATTGTGCCTTTTCGTTTGGAAATACCGCCCTCCAGCAGTTGCAGGATGCGGTAAAACGCCGGCAGGGAGCTGTCCAGCGGCGGCACCTTTCTCGGACGGGGCCTGGGGTAAACGAGGTCAGTAACTTGGGTGGGGTCATTTTGCAGTTCCTCGCCGGAAATACCCAGGTCGGCGGGAGACAGCCGCGTTACCTCGCCGGATTTGCTCTCGACGAGCCTGTCCAGGGAAGCGTAGGGCAGTTTCTCCTCTCCCTTTACTGTGATAACGGCCGGTAGGGGGCACCGCAATTTTTCCCGTTCTCCCCGGCCGATGTCCCTGGTGAGGCTGATATTGTTCTGTTCTCTGTCCAGTTCGAGTGCAACGACATTATTAACACAGGGTAAGTCGAGCCAGGCTGCCATCAGAGGCCCGACCTGCCCGTTGCCGGTATCCAGGCTCGTGGCTCCCGTAAAAACGAGGTCGGCGCCTTGTAGCGATACGGCACCGGACAGTAATCTGGCTTTCTGGTGGGAAGATAATTTCGTAAAGTCTTCACCCCATATGCGTATCGCCTTATCCGCCCCCAGGGCCAGCCCGTTTTTGAGGTAGCTCTCCACCCTTTCCGGGCCGATGGAGATGAGGGTAATTTCGACCTGAGTACCTTCGTCCGTCGACTTGAGTCCCAGGGCCATGGCCAGGGCAGCGGCGTCGTCGGGATTCAGCCGGAGCGGCAGCCCTTCCCGGAAGACGACCCTGTTTCTCAGGCCGAAGTCCAGGCTCAGCGCAGGGTCAACCACCTCTTTTATACAAACGATAATCTTCATATCCGTTCTTCTAGGTCAGCCGGAAGCAAACTCCGTAGCCGCCCCGCGGGTAGCTCCAGTCCAGCGCTCCTTTATCGCAGATGATATAGCAGGTTCCGCACTCAAGACATGTCTCGTATACTATGCTCAATAACTTCGTTTCTTCATCCCACGTGTAGCAGTTAGCCGGGCAGGACTGGACACAGGCACGGTGGTCACAGGTTTTACAAATTTCCTTATTGACGATGATGTGGGGCTGCTCGTCAATCTGGAACTGCGTCAGTTGCTGCAGGTTTTCTATATTCATAACAAAGCCCTGCCTATCTTGATGCCATCGGAAACCAGGCCTTTCAGCCCTACTTCTTTTAATGCTTCCTTACGGGCGAGGCGCAGGAGTTTCGACCGGGGCACGCCTTCGACCCGGTAGAGCTTTTCCATAATACCGGCGAGGACCTGCGGGTAGGTCTGGAACAGGCGCTCCAGGTGCATCATGCCGGCGGCGTTTTTAAAGGTCTTCATGTCTTTAATGATAAAGCTTTCATCCAGCTTCTTTTTGTATAACGAGAGCGTGCGGGCGGTGTAGTCGCCGACTTCCAGGGCTTTAATGGCTGTCTCGGCGGCCAGCACGCCGGAAGTCATGGCCAGGTTGATACCTTCCAGGTTGATGCCGTTGGTGTAGCACAGTCCGGCGGCATCCCCGGCGACCATCATGCCGTCGGTATAGACTCGCGGCATGGCCTTAATCCCGCCTTCGGGGATGAGGTGCGCCGAGTATTCCAGCGGCACGGCGCCCTTGATGAGCTTCCTGACCTGCGGGTGCAGCAACAGTTCGTCCAGAACGTCATACGGGGCTTTACCCGACGCCTTCAGGGAGTCGAGGTGCACCACCATGCCGACGGATATACTCTCGCGGTTGGTATAGAGAAAGCCGCCGCCCCGCATGTTCGCGGTCGTCCCCACGAAGCTGATATCCGCCCCTTCGTCCCGGACGAGGTGGAACCTTTCGTTGATGGTGTCTTCGGGCAGACCCAGAAGCAGCTTGATGCCCACGCCTATGACTTTAGCTTTAAATTCTTTACGAAGCCCGGCTTTTTCAGCCATGAAGGACAGGACGCCGTCGGCGGCGATAACGATATTGCTCCTTAGCTTACCCTCCCGGCCCTTGACCGTGACGCCGGCGATTCTCCCGTCTTTTCTAACCAGGTCTTCCGCGGTGCAGTCGGTAAGTAATAAAGCCCCTTCCCTGACGGCTTCAGAGGCGAGCCAGCTATCGAAAGCGGGACGGAAGACGGTGTGGCCGTTGTACGGCGGCTGCTCGAAATTTTCATTTTCAAAGGTCAGGGAAACGGCCGACTCCGGGGTCATGAAGGCCAGCACCTTTTTATAGACATGCCTTTCCAGCGGCGCCCGTTCCCAGAAATCGGGCAGCATTTCATTCAGGACGGGGGTATTATGCAGCAGACCGCCGAACATGTTCTTGGCGCCGGGGTATTTGCCCCGCTCAACCAGGCAGACATTCAGTCCGGCACGGGCCAGTTTCAGGGCCGCCAGGCTGCCGGCCGGCCCCGCTCCCACGATTATTACGTCATAGTATTTCGCCATTGTCTCTCGCGCGCTTGATTCTTTCTATCAGTACCGGTAACACGTCTTTAAGGTCGGCAGTAATGCCCACGTCCGAACTCTGGAAGATAGGCGCCTGCGGGTCGCGGTTAATGGCGACAATCTTGCCTGAGTCCTGGATGCCGCCGACGTGGTGGGTCGCCCCGGAAATGCCCAGCGCCAGGTAGAACTCCGGGCTGACCACCTTGCCGGTCTGGCCAATCATGCGCTCCCTGGGGATTTTACCTCCGTCAACTACAGGACGGGTGGTGCCGATAGCGCCTTCAATGAGGCCGGCCAGCTCTTCGACCAGAGGCAGCAGCTCGTCAGTGGCTGCCCCCATACCTGCGGAGATTACAGTATCGGCATCGGCAACGTCCACGGTCTGGAAATCGGCGGGCAGGTACTCTAAATGTCTGGTTTTTAACGACTCAGCTGTCAGTTTCGGCTCAATAGTTAAAGCCCTTACCTTACCCACTCTGGCGGCAGGGGCTACGTTTAAAGACTGCGGGTCCATGGTTACCAGCATCGTATTGTCCGTTTGAAAAATAACCTCCTGGAACAGCTGGTCTCCATAGACGGGGCGGTAGAATTTCGGGTGTTCCGGCTGGGAAAGCTCGATTTTAGCGCACTGTGAAATCACCCCTGTCTCCAGGAGCGCCGCCAGACGGGGGGCCAGCTCTCTGCCAATGGCGGTGTGCCCCATGAGAAAGAGCCACGGTTTCTCCGCCTGGATTCTGGGCAGCAGAGACTCTACATAAACCTCCGCCGAGTAATTCTGTAAAAGCGGGTCCTGAAAAATATAGGCCCTGGATACCTCGTACTGGCCGAAAACCCTGGAATAGTCCGGGGTCTGGTCGCCGAGCACCAGCGCCGTTACGGTGCCGCCGACCTTTTCCGCAATATACCTGGACTCGGTAAGAAGGCCGAGGCTCAATTGGCTGATTTCTTCGCCGTTACCGTTTATCTCCGGCAGTACCCAGATATTTCTTGTCCTGGCCACTTTTACACTTTCCCCCGCCAGCTAAATCATCCGGCCGATATTTTCTCCTTCCAGTATCGCCATGTCTATTTTCCGCGGCGCCACGCAGTCGCCGATGCGGTAAAGCTCTTTAACTCCGCCCTTCAGGGCTTTATAGAGTCCGTCTTCCGCGCGGTTGCCCAGGGCGTAGACCACGGAATCGTAATCGCTGAAGGTTCGCCACTCGTTGGAATAGAAGTTGAGGCCGTTGACCTCAAGGCCTTTTATCTCCACGACGGCGAAGTCGGGCGTGAAGGTGACGCCTTTTTGCGCCAGGCGCTGGTGGGACAGATACGAGTCCTGCGGCGGCCCTAGCTCGGAACCGATGGTCGGCGATGAAGTAACGATGTGGACTTTCCGGCCCCGGTCGGCGAGGAGCTCGGCGGTAGCCGTAGCCTGGTGATGACCGTCATTGTCGATGAAGAGGACTCTCTCGCCGACATCCTTCTCGTTCAGAAGCGCCTGCCAGACGTTGAAGATATGCGGGCCGTCCGCGCCTGGTAGCGGGCACTCCTTGGGCACCGACCCCGTGGCGATAATCACCACGTCCGGTTTCTGCTCCATAACGAATTCGGCGGTGACCTCTTTGTTCAGGACGATTTCCACCGGCAGGAGCTTGAGCTGGTTTTCCTCGTTGCGGATAATCGCCCCGATTTCTTCCCGCCCCGCCCCCAGGGCAGCGATGTTAATCTGGCCTCCCAGTTTATCGGCCTTCTCGTATAGTGTTACCCTGTGGCCGCGCCGGGCGGCAATCTCGGCGGCACGCAGTCCTGCCGGCCCCCCGCCGACAATCAGCACCTTTTTCTTAATAGGAGCGGATTTGATGGAGCCGGTGCCGCGTTCCTTTTCAAGGCCGACGTTCGGATTCTGGATACAGCCGATAGTCTGATTAAGGCCGACACGGCCGTAGCAGCCCTGGTTATCGGCAACACAATAGCGAATTTCTTCCAGTCGTCCCTCTCTGGCTTTATTGGCCATTTCGGGGTCGCATATCTGCGCGCGCACCATGCCAATCATATCGGCCTGACCGTCGGCCAGCACCCTTTCCGCCATGACGGGGTCGTTAATCCGTCCCGTGCAGAAAACCGGCAGGCCGACCACCTCTTTAATACCGGCGGACAGGGGAATCGTGTACCCCAGCGGGGAGTGCATGGAGGCGCCTACGAGGTAGAGGTTGTAAAAGGTGGCTAAACTCAAATCTATAAAATCGATGTTTTTGGCAGCTTCAAAACGGCGCGCCATCTCTCTGGCATCTTCGAGGGTCAG
>DAOVRI010000055.1 GCA_030628245.1 Dehalococcoidales bacterium | reverse complement strand
GCACTGATACGGGACAGGATAATCGAATTACGCAAGGAACTGGTAATAGAGCAGGATGAGCAGCGAGTCGCCAAAAAATAATACGGAAGATACCCGCCAGGAAAAGCGCGAGGAGAAGCAGCGCAAGGAAAAAGCGCGCATTAAAAAGCACGGCAAGGGCCTGGGGCAGATATATAAGGACGCCATCGAGAAGAGGAAGAAGGAGTGAGGGGAGATTAGAATTTTTTAAGATTTTCTATTAATATAAATGAACATGGCAGTATTTGAATAAACCACAACACTTATGTTAATTTAATATCTATAATGAATTACCTTTATGTTTTTATTGACGTATCTGGAAACTATGATTTTTCTTTAAAGGGCACTAAATATATAGTCATTACAAGTATAATGTGCGCCGATATTTATTCTGGTGTTTTAGAACTCTACAGGCTTAAACACGACTTAATAAATACAGGAATAGATATTGAGTATTTCCACGCTTCTGAGGATAGGCAGGTAGTTCGCGACAAAGTTTTTAATGTTATCGAAAACCTTAGTGAACTAAGAATAGATAGCGTTATCGTAGAAAAGAAAAAGACCGCTCCAAAAATTCGGCCACTTAAAATTTTCTACCCGAAGATGATTGAATATCTGTTAAAATATCCCTTTAACCCACAGGGCATCAACGTTAGCAGTTTTGATAAAGTATTTATTTTTATTGATAGAGAAGGGTCGCAAGCAAGTGAAAGAGATGCCCTGAAAAAAGCCATAAAAATGTCATTGGCTAAACATGTAGGTGATATACCTTACGTTATATGTATGCATTCTTCTGTATCTCATTATTATTTACAGATAGTCGATTACTGCAGTTGGGCGATATATGTTAAAAATGAAAGAGGCGAATGCCGACCATATGAAAAAATACAAAAATTAGTTAATAGCGAATTTGACATTTTTAAAGGTGGAAATGTTACTTGGTATTAAAAAATTGACCCCTCTAGCTAGCCTTTCGGCAGTGCCCCTTGGGCACTTTCACTAGAGGGGAACCTTTACCATACATAATATAACACTAAATTGACTATTTGTCAATACCAACATGACGTAATCTTATAGCAGCACAATATTATTGTTTCGAATACCCTCTACAAAACAATCATGATTCCAAGTAAATACTTACCCTCGCCCCTCCCCTCCCTCCTCCTTTTTCTTCCTCTCCTCCTCCCGCTTCTTCTCCAGCTCCGCCAGCTGCTTTCTACCCCTGCTTGAATGCGATTGAACAATACTGACAATCGTGCAATCTTATGGGTGAACAATCCTCGGGGATGTTCAATCCCGCCCACACTAAACGAACGGAGACATTACTTTAAGGCTTTAATCAAATCATGGTAGGTGGTTACCCATCCGAAAACCTCAGTGACATTCCAGATGGTAGCTTCCTGGGTGAATTCCGGACCGATATTGCCACAGCCATCACTTATCAGAACGGGAAAATACTCATGAAAATAGGCATCCCGGAGCGTTGACTCGACGCAAACGTTGGTAGCGAGCCCGATAAACAACAAGTATTTAATATTGTATGCCCCCAGGATGGTATCAAGCTCAGTATTAGTGAAGCCACTGTACCTGTGCTTGTCGACGACTATGTCGCCTGGCTGAGGCTTAAGTTCGTCAATTATTTCCCAACCCCAGGTGCCGATAATCAGAAATTTATCGTTCAACTCCTGATGTCTACGCATGACCACCAACCCGAGTTCTTTATGGTAGTTAGGGGATTCCTGTCCCCCGGCGTCGGAAAGGTCGGGTCGATAGCCCATTCTGAGATAAATGACCTTTATCCCTTTATGTCGGCACGCCTCGATTACCTTCTTATCCCTGTCAATGATATGCTTCACCTTTGTTTCATCAAGTGCCCCTTGATAGTCAAAAAGCCCCCCCTTTTTACAGAAGGTATTTTGCATATCGACCACAATCAAGGCGGCACTTTCAATATCCAGCTTGATTGGCTCCGGCTTAGCCGGTACGACCACTTCCATGATTACTTACCTCCACCTTTAGGGACTAAAGGTCTATTTCCGTACATTGGCAATGATGGTCAGGTTTCCGGCTCCATGACTGGCAAGAGCTAAGGAATTATGGTTTAGATACCATATTCATCACCAGATGCACATTATCGGGCGGCGTCTCCGGCGGCACCTCCCAGTCTGTCGTCAGGAATACGCCCGGCCCGATTCTTTCCGGTAAATATTTCTCTAAATACGCTTGCAGCTCTCTTGGTTCCGAGTTGAGGAGACGGGCAGGAATAGCTTTCCCTAAAATACAGGAACGCCCACGTTTTAATTTGTTCCAGGTATTCATATCAATTTCTGAGGCAACCATCCCGTCAAAACCGAGGTCTAACAGATTGGCAACATTATCCGGTGATGCTTCGCCTGGTAGCAGGACAGAGAAGGCATTGTAAAACCGGATAACGCCTAAAATAGGCGAGAAAATCGATTTTAGCCAGGGTAAATGTGCGGCTGGAAAAGCCGCCGTCAGTCTGTCAGCGATAGCGATAATATCCAGTTCCATCTGGCAATAAACCTGGACTACCTTCAAAATAAGCCCGGCAGCAGCCTCGATAGCCCCGGAAACCTCCTCCGGCCTTTCGGTAAAGTTCTTAAGCGGGTCTCTACCCGATAGGCCCGCCGTCAGGGTCAGCGGACCGTTAATTACGGCGACCAGGGCCAGGTTTGGCCCCGCGACCCCGTTAATGCGTCGTAAGGACTCGATAACGGTACCAAATCTGCCCGCTTTAGCGGCACTTGCTACGTTGACGTCCTTAAGCCGACCGAAGTCAAATCCGGGATTCGGGCTGATTGCCGGTGCTTCATAGTCGCCCCTCCAGTTTACGGGGTAACCGCATATCTCCATTTCCAGGGAAGAATCAAAGCTGCTGACGATAGCATCATAACCATATAGTTTCTGGGCATTGTGGAGACATTTTGTATATTGAGTCGGGTCAGCGAATATCCTTCGCAGCGGTATTTGTTCCAGCCTGGCAGCATGGGTGAATATCCAGGGGATAAAGGGTAGCCGGGGCAAATCAGCCGATTCAAATGCCCCTCTGACCAATCTCTTGGAGGTAATCATTTTATCCCTATCTCAAGACCGGAAGCAGTTACATTCTGATAATATCTCTCGTTTTCCTGCCATCCGGCCATGACCCGTAATATTCCAGTATCTCTTCGTCAGGACGTAGCTTTGACCATTCCTTCTCGAACTCGTCCCAGGTCATACCGCGGGATATTCTATTTCCCCTCTCCTTGTGACGGAGCTGTTTTGTTTTCCCTTCATCCACTTCAAGGGTTTCATGGTCATAAGCCACGTGATAGACGTTTTCCACCGTCCAGTGAGAAATGAGTTCCTTCCTCAAATCATCCATGACCATGCCGGCGTCCCTTTCCAGCACATCACCATAACCGCCACCGCCGCCGCTGAAGACGACCCAGAGGTCGCCGTTTTCCAATACATGGGTCTTCTTGAATATGCTACTAATCTCATAATCACCCTGGATGGTCCTTTCGGTAATCAACTGCATGGCGCCCGTGGGGATGTCTTTATCGCCTCTCCTCATCTTTTCCCAGATATTGGTGTGCTTAACCTCGATGCCAGGCAGCGTGGGCGGGGGATAACCGCCGAACAGCCCGATGCAGTTGCGCACTTTACTGCCTTTGACATGGCTGTTATAAAGGGCATAGTCCACGTAATTTACGGCATAAATTACCTCAGTGCCCGAGCCGCCGCGGTACTTGCCGAAACCGCCGCTATCCCGGCTGAGCTTGGCCGCTAGGTTGAAGAACTGGAACTCATTTTCGATGTCTTCAACGTCCGGTGCCCGGCCGGTGGGGCAGTGGGAGAAACCGAAGGCATCGACACCATCCATGTCCGTCCTGGCGCCGTGCCCTTCGGTATTGAGACCGAAGGCTAGGAAATCAGAAATGGGTACGCCCCACTGGTTTGTTCCGGAGACAAGGACGCCGACGCCGGTATTACCGGTAGCCGACGCTACGAGTTCACGCTGGGGACTATCAAACATCAGCTTGCTCATGCAGATGGTTCCCAGCGTCATGCCGCCGTGGCATGAGGGGGCGCTGTTGCTCTGGGCCGCTTCATAGTGAGGATTGAACATGCACCCGTCTGGTACTATGAACTCCATCGGAGCGAGTACCCCGGCTGAGACCGGCAGGTCATTAAAGGAATAGGACATCAAATGAATGGCGATATTAGCCGCCAGGGCATGCGGCATGGCGTGCTGGGGGCTATCGGTTTCAGGAGAGGTGCCGGTAAAGTCCCAGATGAGCTGATCGCCCTTCTTGTGGAGGGTGAGATAGTTGCGCACCAGCCGGTGTTTTTCCCCGACGATATCGATAAAGGTGACCGCCCTGTAGGTGCCATCATTCCACTCCTTGATTCTGCGGCGGGTGCCCTCCTCAGCCTCTATTACTATTCGCCGGAAAAGTCCTTTAACAAAGTCATTACCCTTTTCCTGAGCCAGCGATACAATTCTTTGCCGCAGGCGGTCGGCGGCACTCAACCTGGCTCTCATGTCAATTGCCTGCATGCGCGGCGCCCGCGACATCAGGTTGACGCACATCTCCACCAGGTCCTCACGGAGACGGAAGTTCTCACCTATCTTGATGGGTGAGAGCAGCATGCCTTCATCGTGCCTCGTCTTGGCGGTGAGGGGCATCCCACCCGGTTCACAGGCGCCGGTCTCCGGCTGATGTACCGCGGCATTTGTCCAGGCGATGAGCTCGCCATCATTGAACACGGGCATGACGACAATCTGGTCACAGTTATGTATGCCTCCGTAGAGGGGGTCGGAGCAGTAGAAGATATCGCCGTCCTTACAGCCCACCGTGGGCTCATTCAGCCATGTTTCGGCCACGTACTTTATCGGCAGCTGGCCGACGACGGCATGGAGGTAGGTACCACACCAGGCGGCCACCATGTCACCGGTGGGCGTATAGATGCCGGTGACCACGTCTCCGGAACGGAGCATACTACTGACACCCAGTTTGATGAAGATCTCCTTGGACTCGAGCAGGAAGTTGTTCAGCTTTTCGGTATAAATTTCATAATCGCCGGGTTGCAGCAATTTCATACATTCCCGTTCCTCTTTCGTAGGAGGACTTGGCTTAATCCATTCCAGCAATTTTTTGGGGTCTGGCCTCATGTTATGTTTCCTCCTCTATGTCATCTCCAGTATAAAGTTGTGGTATTTATCCACGGATAGCTTGAGCATTGGCGGCAGCACGATGGTGGTATCCTCGGCTTCAATGATAGCGGCACCGTTGATGATATTGCCGTTCTTCAGCGCTCTGGCATCGTACACAGGTGTCGGGCGGAACTCGCCGTACTCCACCCAGAAAGCGTCTCTCTTGCTCTTCAATGCCTCGGAATCCGGCGTCTCTTTGGCCCGGGGGTAGGTGGGCAGTTCCGGCTTGGGGTGGTCCACGGTGGCGCGCAGTATCAGGTTAAGCACATCCACGCCCCCCTGGGGATAGGCAGAGATGCGGTTATAGACCCGACAGTACTCATCCTCAAAGGCTTTATATACCTCCGCGATATCGGCCTCGCTGTTGATATACAGTATTGGCGACATGAAGCGAAGGATGTTAAGCTGCCCGCCGTACTTGGCTTCTATCTCCAGGCCGAACTTAATAGACTCAACGGGAAATCCCTCATTGGTGATATCCTTAATGGCCTTCTCCTGTAGGCTTTTTACGGTGTTGTTGAAGATATCGTAATCCTCGAAGGGTTTCATCGTCCCCGGGGCCAGCAGGGGCAGGCGGAGCGATTGTTCGTAGAGATGCAGGATATCCATCGTGCTGGAGCCGAAGGCACAGAATACCGGCGAGAACGGGAAGACAGCGATTTTATTTATCCCGGCGTAGGGACCGTAGGAACAGCAGTGGGTCGGCCCGGCCCCGCCGAAGGCAAAGAGTATAAAATCATTGGGCTTGAACCCCCTAAGGAAGGTCTCCTTGGCGATGGTATCGCCCATATTGGCATCGACGATTTTTTTAATCAGCAGCGCCGCCTCTTCCACCTCGATACCCAGCGGCCTGGCAACCTTATCCATGACGGCCGCTCCCGCCCTGCCTTTATCCAGCTTCATACGCCCGCCGTGATAATAGTCAGGGTTGATATAGCCCAGCACGATGTCGGCGTCAGTGACAGTGGGGTCAGTGCCGCCCAGATTATAAGAGGCCGGCCCCGGCATAGAACCGGCGCCCTGTGGCCCGACCTCCAATCGATTGCCCATAACGGGGTTCAGCCAGGCGATAGAGCCGCCGCCGGCCCCGATGGACCTTGTCTCCAGGACGGTCATGTCTACCCACCAGCGGTCGATGAGCGGATGATACTGGTAAAACCGGCTGCTACCGGCCACGACCAGTCCCAGGTCGAAGCTGGTGCCGCCCATATCGCTGACGACGATGTTGTCATATCCCAGTATCTTGCCAACGTTCGCCCCACCGATGAGCCCGGCCACCGGACCCCCGTTAAAAGTCTGGATAGCCGCCGTGCGGAAGACCTCGGCCATGCCGCCGCTGTTATGCACCATCATGATAGTCTTATCGTAGCCGGAGTTACGCAGTTCATCGCCCGTGCCGGAAATCTGCTCCCACATGGAGTAATGAAGGTAAGAATTCAATATCGTGGTAACGGTGCGCGTATATTCATTCTGTTTGGGTGTTACTTCCGAAGAAAGGACCACCGGCATAGCTCCCAGATAAAAGTCCGGGTATTCCCGGCGGATAATCTCGGCGATGCGCCTCTCGTGGGTGGGGTTGGCATACGAGAAGAGCAGGCTGACAACGAATCCCCTGGCCCCCCGGTCCACCAGGTATTGCAGCTTTTCCAGAAAATCTTCCTCGTCCAGGGTTCTGACTATCTCCCCCCGGGAGTTGACCCTTTCTTTAACGCCTACCGTCATTTCCCGGGAGATGATGGGCTCGGGCTTGACGATGCGGGCCAGGTTCCTGATTTCCCGAAAGGTCAGCTGGTCCGACCACGAGGCCCCCTTGCCGATGGGCACGATATCTTCAAAGCCTTCCGTGGTGATCAGCGCCAGCTTGGGGCCGGTCCTTTGCAGCAGCGTGTTCAT
This sequence comes from Dehalococcoidales bacterium, assembly GCA_030628245.1. Lineage (GTDB taxonomy): Bacteria > Chloroflexota > Dehalococcoidia > Dehalococcoidales > RBG-16-60-22 > JAFGPF01. The sequence goes on along the minus strand of DAOVRI010000055.1, from coordinate 2,979 downwards.
GGCGATGGTCGTAGAATAGCGAACAACCTCAGTGCTACCCAGCAACTCATTGACGGAAATACCAAGCAGGGCCGCGGCATCTTTTACCACCCGCATGAAGCCAACCGAAAGGTTATATCCGGTCGTGGGCGTTTTGGCAAAGACAGTCTTGCCATCATAACTCAGGAAAAGGTCGGTAAACGTTCCACCGATATCGACATCAAGGGAGACTTTCATCATCACACCTGCCTTATTGGTTATTTCCTGGCCGGCTTATCCGTCTCGGACGATAAGTATTTTTCTTTCAGTTTATCGATATCCAGCTCGATGTCGTGCGTAACCGGATGGCCCGGCGGCAGCATTTCGTTTTCCACCATGACGCCGCAACCGGGGCAGTAAAACTCCACCAGCATAGCCCAGGTAGGGTCCGGCGCAAAGCTAAAGGGGCCTTTCAATGGCGAGTTATATATCGTGTTCGGGTCTTTCCTGACATAAACCCGACACCCTTTTTTGTAATTTTCTCTGGCGGAGATAAGCTCATGTCCGCAGCGGTTACAGCACCAGAGTTCCTTTTCCAGGTCGATATCCAGATATTCGGTTATCTGCCTCTTGGTACCCATCGGTTCCTCCTTCTCAGGCCGACTCGATGACGCCGTTGAGCAGATTATCCACAGTGTACTTCTTACCCTGAGGAATCAGGATCGTCGTGTCATCGCTCTCGATGATAGCCGGCCCGGTAACAACGTTACCGCATTCGAGTGTAAGTTGCCCGTAGATAGCCGTCCGGGTGAAGCCGTCCTTCCAGTAGACGCCCCGGTATCCTTTCAAGGCTTTCTCCGGGCTCGCCCCGGCGAAGTCATGGGTGGCCAGTTGCGAGTGGGTGGCCGGGCTGGTGGCCCGCAACCGGAAAAGATGTATTGTCAGTTCTTCGATACTTGCAAAATTATTCTGCTTGGCAAAAGCATCGAAAATTCTGCCGATGTCCGGCGGCCCCTCAAGCAGAGGTACGGGCGATTCCAGCACCGAGTCGTCACTTCCTGAGGCCACTTCCAACTCAAGGGAAAAGGACACCTTTTCCGGCGGGAACCCCTCCCCTCTCATGTCCCTCAATACCGAGTCCATCAGCCCTTTTACCACCTTATTGAATTCCTGTATTTGTGATTGGCGGCCCTGGCGCCGGATACGCAGCCTCGATAAAGATTCGCAGGTATGGAGGACATCGGCACAAGAAGAACCAAAGGCGCTGAAAACGGAACTGAAGCGGAAGCAGTATATCCTGGGTATAACTACCTTATCGGCAATGCCGCAGCAGTAAACGCTGCCCGCCCCTCCGAAAGAAAAGAGGACAAAATCAGCCGGGTTATACCCCCCGGCCTTTATCAGATTACCGATGTCCTCGGCGCAAATATCTTCCATGGCCTCCATGATAAGCCGGCCGCACGCTTCCATGGAGATGCCCAGCGGTTTGGACAGATTTTGGGTGATAACCTCCCTGGCCAGGCCCGCATCCAGCCTCCGCTTACCGCCCAGGAAGTAGTCCGGGTCGATATAGCCGAGGACTACACAGGCGTCGGTGGAGGTCGCCTCCCTACCCCCCAGTCCGTAACAGGCCGGGCCGGGCATGGCCCCGGCACTATCCGGACCCACCTTTACCTGTTGCTTACCCCCAGGTCTTGCTATCGAGCCGCCACCCGCCGCCGTCGGGTAAACCTCGATGACCGGCAGTTTCACCGGTATTCCCTCCAGCATGGCCTCACGCTTGTAGCCGTGCTGGCCGTTAATCACCAGGCTGATATCGGCGCTGGAGCCGCCGATATCCAGGCTGGCCACATAAGGCAGTTGGTACAGCCGGCTCATATAGGTGGTGCCGAGCACACCGGCCGAAGGTCCGGAGTTATGGGTCATGATGGCCGTTGTCTTGGCCACCCGGGCGACGCCGCCATCGGCATGTACCACCAGAAGCGGCTTGCGGTAGCCCAGCTTTCTGACATCATCTTCGGCCTTGTAGAGAAAATGGACCATATCCGGATGGAAATAGGCATTAAGCAGGGCCACACTGGTTCGTGAAGCCTCATCGGTGCTGGTGCTGACCTCACTGGAGAGCAACAGTGGTACGGCACCCAGGTAGTGCTTCGGATAGTCGTCATTGGCTATCTCTCTGACCTTCAACTCGCCGGTCGGGTCCAGATGGGCGCGATAAAGGCTGACCACGATAATCCTCGCCCCGCGCCCCAGAAGGTTGCGTATGGCCAGCTTCACCTGCTCGTTATCCACGGAACCTTTGCCCGCCGTCTCGCCGATACCGACGACCATCCCGGCGGGAATGATGAAATCAAGCGCCGGGCTCCTGGCAGCTGATGAGTAGAGACTTTCTTCAAATCCTCTGGTCACAATCAAGCCCAGCCGGGGTCCTGACCTCTGGAGCAGAGTGTTGGTGGCATGGGTGGTGGAAAACCTTATCACCTCCGTGCTATGGAGCAATTGTGGCACGGTGAGCCCGAACTTCACGGCACCTTCTTCGATGCACTTGAGGAAACACACCGCCAGGTCATGAGGGGTCGTGTCCACCTTGACCCATTCGATACGTCCATCACCGGTAAAAAAGCCGTCAGTAAAAGTCCCGCCGTTATCTATATCAATGGTGAATTTCATTTGAGCCCCCGCGATTTCTCAATGCAAGTATCTATATTTATAAAGCTTTCAAACGGGGCGTGTCAAATAAAGCAAATTGTATTACACGAAACGCCGGCGAGAGCATATGACGGATGCAGAAAATTGAGATAGATAGGATAGTTTCGAGGAAATATCGGGCAACAAATGTCCATTCTGTTTACTCCCCTTAAGGTAACAAACACTCAAATTGTTAAGCTAGTGTAAATCGCCTGTGCACAGCCTGCCGCACTTTTGACTAAGGGCGGGTATTTCTCTTTAAGAACAGCTTGTTGGAAGCAAACGCCTCTAATTGTGTTAGGCCCATTGTAACTGATGGCCTGTAGCCTT
>DAOVRI010000175.1 GCA_030628245.1 Dehalococcoidales bacterium | reverse complement strand
GGTCCGGCCCCGGTAAAATCCTGGTGAGGAGTAGAGAGGCCCTTATCGCGGCGCGTCCACAGTCCGTCCGGCCCGCGGAAGTCGCGCAGTCCCGACTCCGTGCTGATGCCGGCGCCGGTGAAGACGACCAGGTATTTCGACTCCAGCATCCACTGAGCTAAATTTGTAATTCGCTGCTGTAAATCTGACATAATTCAAGAACCCCGCTTTGCAGTCATTTCCATCATATCGCGAGAATACAAAGTCGTCAATTATAAAGCTATTTCACCTTCTTGAGTGCCTGCCGGAACATGTCACGGTGATGTTTCTCCCGCTCAAAAGCAATCCGGAAAGACTCGGCGGCCCCCTGCCTCCCCTCCTCTTCCGCCTCCCTGATGAACTTGGGGTACATGGAAGTAATTTCGAGGTTTTCTCCCTCAGCCGCCTCTTTCAGGTTCTCACGGGTGGTTTTGACGACATCCATGGCTTTAAGGTGAGTCAAGGCATGTACCACCTCGGCACCCGCCGCTTCGCGGAAAAGCTGGGCTATCTCCGTCAGCCCTTCGTTAATAGCCCGATGGGTGTAGGCAAGATACTCGATATTGGTCTGACTTTCATCCGCGAAAGCTATTTTCAGGTTTTCATCCGTTTTCGACATCACGCACCTCCTTCACCGGGATTTTTCCGCCAGCTCATAGACCTTGCCCATTAAATTACCCACCTGCAAATGGGCGCAGCTCAAACGACCGCTGCAACGAGCGCAGTCCTCCGAACCGGGGGTGACCTCCTTAAGTTTGCCCTGGCGCACCAGCAGCTCCAGCATCCCTTCCAGAACGCTCCGCTCAATACCCAGGTGCCGACTTAACTCGTTCAGGTCCAGTGGCTCTCCGATCTGTCTGAATGCTTTTAACACTTCAGAAAGCATTATTTACTCCCATGCCCGTGCTTCCGTTTGTTTATAAGAAGAGGCTTCCAATTTGATATATCAGAGTTGCTACCACCCAGCCCAGTGCCAGTGTATAAGCAACGGTGAACAGTGTCCACTTCCACGAGCCGGTTTCTTTCTTAATGGTACCCAGGGCAGCCACACAGGGTGTATACAGAAGAATCATGGTCATAAAGGCGAAGGCCACCAGCGGCGTCCAGCCAAGCTGAATAGCGATAACACTCCCGAACCCGCCAGCCGTTTCAGTACCGGCGAAGAGGGTGCCGAAAGCACCGACCACTGTTTCCTTGGCCAGTACGCCAAATACCAGGGCTATTGCCGACTGCCATTGTCCGAAGCCAGCCGGCGCGAATATAGGGGCGATAGCCCTGCCCATATGCTCCAGGACATTAAAATAATTCAGAAACCAGATGAGTACCACCGCGCCAAAAATAAGGGTGCCCGCGCGTGATAGAAAGGCCCAGCCGCGCTCCCACATGTGGGCCAGCACGGTAACAACCGTCGGAAGCCGGTACGGAGGCAACTCCATGACAAAGTGCCCGCTCTCACCGGGAACCAGCTTCTTGCGGAAGAGCCAGGCCAGGAGTATCGCCAGGATAATACCCATGGCATACATGGAAAAGACCACCAGCCCCTGATAAGCCGTGAAGAAGGCGGCTGCCAGCAGCGCATAGACGGGCAACTTGGCACCACAGGATATCAGGGGAGTAACCAGTATAGTCACCAGCCTGTCCTGTGGATTCTCAATGGTGCGGCTGGACATGATAGCCGGAACACTGCACCCGAAGCCCAGCATCAGCGTAACGAAGGAACGACCGTGCAGGCCGATTCTGTGCATCAAGCGGTCCATGACGAATGCCGCCCTCGACAGATAGCCGGTATCTTCCAGAATGGAAAGGGCAATATAGAGAAGGAAAATTATGGGAATAAAGGACAGAACCGCGCCCACTCCGCCGATAATCCCGTCGGACACGAGCGAGCTTAACCAGGCGGGTGATATCCCCGAGGACTGCCCGGCCAGCCAGTCCAGCCCCGCGTTAATCCACTTTATTAAAGGTGCGGAAACAACAAAGGTAAATTGAAATACCCCGTAGAGAATCGCCAGGAAGATAGGAATACCCAGCCACCGGTGAAGTATGAGCCGGTCAATCCTGTCCGTAGCCGTTTCCTTCTCGATAGCGGGTTTCTTGAGGACATCCTTCATCAGTCCGCTGATGAAGCCGTACCTGGCATCGGCAATCAGCGTCTCGGCATCGTCGCCATGAACCTTCCTCAAATGGTCAAGGCTTTCATCTTTGAGTCGAATTATCTCTACGCTGTCCAACTCAGACCTGCCTTACTTTATCGACTATCTCCCTGTCATCTTCCAGCAGCTTGACAGCCAGCCACCTCGGGGAGTAACTTTCCGCCAGCGGATTGCCGGTGATAATTTTTTCCAGCTTGGCGAGCTCCGCCTCCACGTCGTGACCGTACTGCATGTGTATTCCGCTTACCTGGATATTGCCGGCGGCCACGCCAACCACGGTCTCCAATAATTCCCTGGTTCCCTGGTTCCGGGCGGCCACCATAGGCACCACCGGAGTACCCAGAAGGCGGGATAGCTCTTTTACGTCAATCTGGTATCCCCGGGATTCGGCCACATCCATCATATTGAGGGCTATGACCAGATTTGCCTTCATCTCCAGCACCTGTACGGCAAGATAGAGATTACGCTCCAGATTTGAGGCATCGACAACATCCACCACAACATCGGGTTTCTCATCGACCACGTAGTCACGGGCAATAACCTCGTCCAGCGAGTAAGCCGTCAGGCCGTAAACACCGGGAAGGTCAACCACACGGATGCGGCGTCCCCGGAAGTTGCAGAAGCCTTCCTTTTTCTCTACCGTTACCCCGGGCCAGTTGCCCACATGCTGCCGGGCGCCGGTAAGATTATTGAATACGGTGGTCTTTCCGGAATTCGGATTTCCGGCCAGTGCGAGTGTAATTTCTTTTTTGCTCATCGGCCCCCCACCCCCACAGCCCTGACCATAATCTTACTGGCGACACCGCGTCCCAGGGCCAACCGGGAGCCACGGACATCGAGGACTACCTGGCCGGGCCGCCCGCTGCTGATAACCTTAACCTCTACCCCGGGAGTCAGACCGAGGTCGGCCAGCCGGCGTTGCAGACCCCAGCCGGCTCCCAGAGCTAAAACAATGACTCTCTCACCGGACGGCACTCTCGCCAGTCTACTCTCGATTAGCTCCACCTGAATATTTACCGCTTCTTCCTTGCGCAGGGCGAGGTCATATCCCTTGACCCTTATCTGCACGGGGTCGCCCAGCGGCGCCACCCTCTGAACTTCAACTACCGCCCCGGTAACCACACCCATATCAAGAAGACGGTGGCGTATCCCACCTTTGCCACCCACTTTAATAATCCTGCCTTTTTCCGGGGGCACAAGCATGCTTAACGGTCTGACAACCATACGGCAATATCCTCCACAGGTATTATAACAAAGTTGCTCATTGAAAGTCAAGGGTATCCTAATATATTTATTAGATTTTCCTATATCAAGACTTGACATATCCGAATATTTGCGGTAAAATTTATTTAGCTGGAAGTTTGGCATGGGAGCACATTTTGAGTCAGCGGACGACAGAAGAATATCTGGAAACAATCGGCGCCCTGGAAGAGCGGGAAAGCCCGGTCAGCACCTCATCGATAGCGCAGAGCATGGGACTATCGCTGGCCTCCGTAAGCGAGATGCTGCGCAGGCTTTCGGGAAAGGGGCTGGTGGAGCATACGCCCTACGGCGGCGCCAGCCTGACCGATGAAGGCCAGCAGCGTTTCCTCAGGCTAACCCGTCGGCACCGGCTCTGGGAGGTGTTCCTTAATCGCTACCTCGGTATCAGCTGGGAGGATGTCTACCATCATGCCTGCACTCTGGAACATGCCACGAGCGACCTGGTCGAGGATAAGCTTGCCGAGTTCATGGATAATCCTGATGTCTGCCCCCACGGCAG
>DAOVRI010000202.1 GCA_030628245.1 Dehalococcoidales bacterium | reverse complement strand
ATCGGAGCCAGCGAGAAAACGCCTAAATTCCTGCGCGTTATTGGTACAGTCATGGCGGGCTCCATTTCACAGCAGGAGGTCGTGCCCGGCACGGCGGTACGCATCATGACCGGAGCGCCGGTTCCCGCAGGCGCCGACAGCGTCGTTCAGTTTGAGAATACCGACGAGGAAAGACGCAAGACTTCGGCTCTCGACCAGCCGGTTACCCGGGTAGGCATTCTATCCGAAGCCAAATTCGACCTGAATATCAGAAAGGCGGGAGAAAATATTGCCAGGGGCACCGTCGCCCTGAAGAAAGGCACCGTCATCAGGGCCGCTGAAATCGGCTTGATGGCTTCCGTCGGCTACAGCCACGTCAAGGCTATCCGCCGTCCGGTGGTGGCTATTCTGTCTACCGGCAACGAACTCGTGGAAGTCGATAAACCCCTGCCCGAAGGCAAGATACACGATAGCAACGCTTACAGCATCGCCAGTCTGGTCAAGCGCCACGGATGCGTTCCCAGGATGCTGGGGATAGCCCGGGACGACGAAGAATCGCTGGTGAGCAAGCTCAAACAGGCACAGGACGCCGATATGCTGCTGACCACCGGCGGCGTATCCATGGGCGACTACGATATAGTAAAGGACATCATTGCCAGGGACGGCGAAATGGTCTTCTGGAAGGTACGGGTCAAACCGGGGAAACCCCTGGCCTTCGGTAAAATTAAGGGCAGAGATAAAAGCATACCGCACCTGGGCTTGCCCGGCAATGCCGTCAGCTGCATGGTAAGCTTCGAGCTGTTCGTCCGGCCGGCACTGCTGAAAATGATGGGGAAAAAGAACTTCGCCAAGCCCACCGTAGAAGCGATATTAGAAGATACCGTGAAGAACGACGCCGGACGCCGTCTCTACGACAGGGCTATAGTCGAAAGGCGTAACGGTAATTACTACGCCCGGCTGACCGGCTCCCAGAGTTCGGGAATCCTGACTTCCATGGGCCTGGCCAACGGGCTGGTGCTCATTCCCGAAGACAGCAAAATTGTTAACAAAGGTGAAACCGTCCAGGTATTGATGCTGGACTGGAATGAAGAAGTAAACATTTAACCGAACGGTTATAATATGCACTCAATAATTTCTATCGTAGGAAAATCGCATTCCGGCAAGACGACCCTGCTGGAGAGTCTCATCGCCGAGCTGAAACGGCGCGACTATAAAGTGGCCATTGTTAAACACTCACACCATGCCAATGACCTGGACACCGCCAGCAAGGACACCTGGCGCTTCACCAAAGCCGGCAGCGAGATATCGGTCATTAACTCCCTGGACCACCTGGCCATCTACCGGCACACCGAGAATTACTTCGACCCGCAGGAGATATCCAAATTTATTATCTGGGACTATGACCTCATCCTGACGGAAGGCTTCAAGGGTAGCAACTACCCTAAGATTGAAGTCCTCCGCAATGAACAGGGTGAAGAATTGATAACCAACCCTGAGCAGCTGCTGGCGGTGGTCACGGATAAGCCGCTGGACGTGGATGTACCGCAGTTCTCGCGGGACGACATCGCCGGAATAGCCGCCCTTATTGAAAATACGATGATTAACGGTCAAAAAGAAAATGATATCGACCTAATTGTTAACGGTGTTTATACCCCCATCAGTCCGCCACTTAAAGACCTGCTGGTACGCACACTGTTGGCCATGATACCCGTTCCCCAGAATAACGGCGAAGTGAAAAGCTTGCATATTTCCCTGAGGAGGAAGAGTTGATATTTGAAGCCTCAGATTTTGTTTTTAAAGTGCCATCGGTAGTAGCCCGGGCACGGCGCGTCCTGATTAAACCCAGCGCCTCCTACCCACTGCCCTACCCGGTGACCACCAGCGCCGACATGCTGGCCTCCATCATAGCCAGTATCCGGCGGGTCAGTGATGCCGACATTCTCCTGCTGGAGGGCATCCCCGGCGGCATACCCACCCGCCCGATATACCAGGCGCTCGGTTATAACTTCCCACGGGTGCTCACGCTGGATGTCAAGGACTGCATCTTCGTTGAGGTGGATAATCCACTGCCCAAGCCGTTTGCCATGCCGACTTTCTGGGTACCCAACGTCATACTCTCCAGCGACTACCTGATAACCGTAGCGCCATTGAAGACATACAACGGCACGGGTAGCTTTACCATCATGAACCTGCTTTCCCTGCTGCCGAGTATCAAGTACCAGGGGGAAAGTCTGGGAGGCTGGGAGAACCTTTACAGCCTGGGAATAGACAAGGTGCTGGCCGACCTCTATTTCACGCTCCCCTTCGACCTGGGTATAGTTGAAGCCAGACAGAAGTTCGCCGTCAGGGAAGACCCATCGGAGGGAGAAGTCGAGGAATACGACAAAGTATTTATCAACGAGCCTTATGAGGTCGACCTTGAAGTGGCCGACGCGCTGGGACTGAAGGTCGGATATCTCGACCTGATAAGGTCGGCCAAGGTAGAGCTCGAGGCTTAGTCAATCGATAGTCATCAATGCCAGCCTAATACCGGACACTGAAGCCTGAAAAATTCCCGGTATATTCCGCCCAGCTGGTGACGACCTTATCCACTCTGGCGGGGGGAGGTCCCTCCTCAAGATAGCCGACCATTTTCTCCAGCTGCGTTCTTTCCCCCTCCACCCTGACCTCCACCGTGCCGTCGGGCAGGTTGCGTACGTAGCCGGTCAGCCTGAACTGCTCCGCCCATCTTTGAACAAAGGCACGGAAGAAAACACCGTGCACACGACCGCGCACCGTCGCCTGAAGTGAAGCCAAATCAGCCATCAACAACCACCCCCGACTCTTCCAGATGTCAGGCTATACCTCTTCCTCCTCCCTCTTCTTCCTCTTCCTGATTACCTCTACATTGGCTGGTGTCGTCGTAATGGTAATTTGGGGCAATTTTTTAGGGTCCTTCTTTGTCTTTTTCTGCTCTCTATGCCTGTAATCGCGACTACCCATAATAACACCTCGCTAACGTGCCGGAGGTACTTCTAAAAGCAGTTTAGCAAATAGTATCTATTCCGTAAAGTCCCCGCATTGACTCACAATAAAAGTTACCGAAAGAGGGGTTGGAGTGCCCCCATTTCTAGTACCACCTGGAATAAGAGCTTTCCTGCCGCTATCCAGGGGTTAAGGT
>DAOVRI010000107.1 GCA_030628245.1 Dehalococcoidales bacterium | reverse complement strand
TGCATGGAGGCGCCTACGAGGTAGAGGTTGTAAAAGGTGGCTAAACTCAAATCTATAAAATCGATGTTTTTGGCAGCTTCAAAACGGCGCGCCATCTCTCTGGCATCTTCGAGGGTCAGACCGCCCTGGACCATCTCGTCGGCGCAGAGGCGTATCCCCAGGGTGTAGTCCGGCCCGACTGTCCTCCTGACCGCCTCGATAACCTCCAGAGGAAACCTCATCCGGTTCTCCAGGCTGCCGCCGTAATCGTCGGCACGCAGGTTGGTCAGGGGAGAAAGGAACTGCCTTATCAGGGAACTGTGGCCAATCTGCAACTCGATGCCGTCGAAGCCACCCTCCCGGACGTGGCTGGCCGCCCGGCAGAAATACTTGATAACTTCCCGGATATCTTCGATTTCCATTTCCTTGGGGACTTCCCGGAACATGAAGTCGGGGACCGGGGAAGGACCGATAACGGGCAACCGGGAATAGCTGCCGTCGCCCTGGCCGCCGTTGTGGTTCAACTGGGCGAATATCCGCGTTTCGTATTCATGGACGGCGCGGCATATCCGGCGATAGCCGGGAACGACCTCCGGTTTGTAGGCATCGAGGAGCTTTTCATAAGAGTGGTCCGTGGGGTGTACGGACTGCTCCTCGCTAATTATCAGGCCGGTGCCGCCTTTAGCCCGTTCCGCCAGGTAATACACGTGTTTTTCGCTGGGCAGGTTATTCTCGGCGAGGTTAGTCAGGTGAGAGGAAAAGGAAATGCGGTTAGGTACGACTACCTTGCCTATCTGGAGCGGTGAAAACAGGTATTTAAATTGCCCGTACATAATTTCTATCCCTTCAGGTGATAGTGTTACTTGCCTTCAAGCGGCGGCGCGGCTGATATATCCCGGCTCCAGTTAATCAGGCATTCCGGGTCGGCGCTGTTGAGGTCGCGACTGACGAAGTAGGCAACGGCGGGGCAACCTCCCCGGCAGCTGTTAAAGCGCGGGCACTTGCGGCAGGCTTCGGGTTCCAGCTGCCGGAAGTATTGGAACGCGGCCGAATTATCCCAGATATCCTTAAAAGTAGTCTCTCTGAGGTTGCCGCCGCAGAACTCTCTTTCCTGCATGAAGGCGCAGGGATAAACGAAGCCACAGGGGTCGATGCAGCAGGTCATCTTGCAGGCCCCGCACATGTCCAGTCCGAGATGCCTTCTCCCGTCCTGAGAGATGGAGAAGAAAGAGTCGCCGGTGAGAATCGAGGGGTCATCACCGAGCCAGTCGGACAGCCCCCGCAGTTGTTCCGGGTTCAGCCTCAACATTTCCCAGCTATCCCGGGCCCGCCCCGAAGGGCGGAAGCGGGACACGCGCAGGCTGGCCCCGTAAGAACCGGCCATCTCCTTGAGCTGGCTTAACTGCATGAAGTTCAGGGAGGTGACCACGGTGTTTATAGACAGAGGGATATTTTTACCCGCCAGGCGCTCGATTCCCTTAATAATGCGGTGAAACGTGCCCTGGCCGCGGATGCGGTCGTTGACCTCCGGAGTGGCGCCGTCCAGGCTTACCTGCACGTTCACCAGAGGGTTGCCGGTAAAGCAGGCTACCGCCTCATCGGTGAGTACGGTGCCGTTGGTGCTGATACAGGTGACGATGCCCCTGGTATGTATATAGCGCAACAGGGGGAGGAAATAGTCTTTAAGCAGCGGCTCGCCGCCGCCGAAATTGATTTCAAATACCTTGAGTGTCGCCAGCTGGTCGACGATAGCCCGGCACTCCGCCTCGTCAAGCTCGCCGGGGGATTCAACGCTGCTGCTGGAAAGGCAATGGATGCATTTCAGGTTGCACTGGTGGGTAACTTCCCAGGTCAAATTTACCGGTGCGGATAGTGGCCAGTCAGCATACTTCATCAATAATCATCCTGTTTCTTATCAGGCGCTCCGTCAACCTGGGTAAAGAACGCTCGATAATCTCGGCGGGGGTTTCGGTGCGCCGGGCTATGTCATTAATAATGCCATCGAATGTCCACGTGCCGTCGAAATGCTCGGGATAAAGCCAGTCGCCGCTGCGCACGAAGAAGACCTTGTGACGCGTCTCCAGGTAGAAGAGCAGTCCCCAGTTTTCCTTTCTTACCTGAACGTTATCGGCCAGGCGGCAGGTCATACTTAATATACCCCGCAAACGCCGTCGATGCTGAGTTCTTCGACGATAATCTCCTCGATGACCTCAGGTTCTTCGACGGTCTGGCTCTCGTTTTTCGTGGTTGCTGTTGTCTCTTTATCCATTTGAATTTTTAACCTTCTTTCCGTTATATCTCAAAAGACGGGTGACGAGCCCCATATATATTCTACAATTATCAGGGGATATCTCGCCACCCACATTGTATTTTCCTATAGAATTTTCTTGTGCTGCTTCTTACAAGCAGCTCCCGCAGCCTGTATCTAGAGTACGCTCTTCAAGATGTTGATGCATTCATCGTAGTTGAACTCTTTCGGGTTGCCCTGACTGCAGAAGTCGTTGGAATATATCTTGACGATATGGTCGAAGTCCTTCTCCTCGAGGCCGAACTGCTTGTTAAGCTGGCCGGGAGTGATTTCTAGGTCCTTCAGCAGCTGTTCAATTTCGTCGAACCAGCGGTCGGCGGCCTGCCATTCGGTCATATTCCTCGTGTCGATGCCCATCGCCCGGGTCATGGCGGCGAACTTATCCAGCGCGGCCGGCTGGTTGTATCTCTCTCCCGCCAGCGTCAGGACGGCGTTGATATGTCCGTGATGGCAGTCTTTCAGAGCGCTTATCTGGTGGCCGAGGCCGTGCACGATGCCGGCGCCCGCCGCGAAGCCGATGGCGATGCCGCCCATCGTGGATGCCCAGCACATCCTTTCGCAGGCCGTGTGGTTCATGCGATTGGAGGTGAACTCCCTGAGGTTTTGATAGATGAGCTCGACTGCCCGCAGCAATATACCATAGGCGTAGGGGCCCTGGACCTTGGTGACAAACGCCTCAAACCCGTGGGCCAGGGCGTCGAAGCCGGTCCAGGCGGCGATATTTTTGGGCTGGAGCCTGACCAGTAACGGGTCGATAATGGCTATGGTAGAAGGAATATTCGGGGCGCTAACCAGTACCTTGGCCCTGGCTTTGGTATAGGAGATGGCTGCCCAGGAGGTAACTTCGGCGCCCGTGCCGGAGGTGGTGACAACGGAAATTTGCGGTATCGTGCAGGGCTTCACTTTCTTTAACGTTTCCATCCAGGGCGGGTCGAGATAAGCTATGAAATTGGTAACGTCTTTACCGCCGTTGGCATCGACCACGCGCACACCTTTGCCGGTGTCGATGGAGCTGCCGCCGCCCACCGTCACCACGCCATCGCACTGGCTGTCTTTGAAAGTCTGGTAGGCTGCCATAACCTCGTATTCTTTGGGGTTAGACGTGACCTTATCGTATTTTTCAGTGGAAATGCCGTTGTGGTTTAAGATACCCTGTATCTCGTCGACGATGCCCGTTCCCTTGAGACCGGAGGTTATCATCAGCGCCTTTTTTATGCCGGCCTCTTTACATTCATCGGCAACCGTCTCGTGGGCTCCCCATCCCAGGGCTATCTTGGGAATTGGGTTGGTGTAAAGGATGGGGAATTGATATATCTGCTTGTTAAACACTCTATGCCTCCTTATGCAATACTCAATTTTATTGTAGTCCAATAGCAGGCTTACAATCAAGTAACCCGGAGCAGTACTTTGACGTTAGTTTCCTTGTCTTTAAGCAGTGCTTCAAACCCCAGTTTAACGGCGTCTTTGAGGGGAACTGTGGAGGTAATCAGAGTACCGGGGTCGATTCTTCCATCCGCCAGCAGGTCGATGACCGTCCTGCCCTCGTGCACGTAAATAGAGCTGCCCACCAGTGTTCTCTCGCTGAACGTCATGGTGCTGAAGTCGAGCGTACCGGGTTTTTCAAAAACCCCGACGATGACGGCGATACCGCCCCGGCGGACGAGTTCCACGGTAAGCTGGGGGGTATCCGGGTAGCCGACGCATTCGATGCCGGCATCCGCCCCCAGGCCGCCGGTCAGCTTAAGAAGTTTCTGGACGGGGTTACCTTCGTTAAGGTAGATAACGGCGTTAGCGCCCAGCTTTTCAGCCAGTTCGCCCCGGCCCCTGTGCTTGGCGACGAGGTGGACTGCGGAAGCTCCGGCAGCCCTCGCGGACAGCAGGGCGCAGAGGCCGATAGCGCCGTCGCCGACGATGGCCACGGTGTCCCCGGGGCTTACCTGACCCTGCCGGATGGCGTGAAGGGCTACGGCCAGTGGCTCTACCAGGGCGCCGTATTCGTCCGAGACAGAGTCGGGGAGTTTATAGCAGGCATAGGCCGGCGCGATGAAGTACTCCGCCATACAGCCATCGGTGGTGAGTCCGGTAAAACCCTGGTTCACGCAGAGGTTGTAAACGCCCTTTTTGCAGTAGTAACAATCGCCGCAGTACCAGTAGCCGACGCCACTTACCCGGTCGCCGACCCTGAAATCGGTCACTCCTTTGCCCACGGCGGTCACCTTCCCGGCGAACTCATGCCCCATCGTCAGGGGGGCTTTGTCGGGGGGCACCATGTGGGGGCCGGTGGCGTATTCTTTAAGGTCGGTGCCGCAGATACCGGCCAGGGTTACCTTAATTTTCAGTTGCCCCGGCCCGGGAGAGGGTTCCGGAACATCTTCATACCGGAGGTCTTTTCTGCCGTACCACCTCAGTGCTTTCATCAGGCACGCTCTCATTCAGTTAGTTTCTATGACGGGGGCACCACGTAATTATTAAATAGCGCGTGGGATTTGTCAAGGTGGGGCTGCTTTATTATTATCCTGTATGCGTCTCAAAATAGCCACACCGCACTCAAGCTGTTATAATGAGCAAAAAAGAAGAGTGTGGGACATGGAAGAGAAAATTGTACGGCAGGTAAAAGACGCTGCCATTAAAGTGAAGGAAAACGTCGAGCGTGTTATCGTGGGCAAGGGCGAGGTGGTGGAGCTGGCTATCATCGCCCTGCTCTGCGAGGGGCATATCCTCATCGAGGACGTGCCGGGACTGGGCAAGACGGTCCTGGCGAAGTCGCTGGCAAAATCTTTAGGGTGCAGCTTCCGGCGAATTCAGTGCACGCCGGACCTTTTACCCTCGGACATCACCGGCACCTACGTTTTTAACCAGAGAACGTCGGACTTCGAGTTCCGCCCCGGGCCGGTAATGTCGCAGATAGTGCTGACCGACGAAATCAACCGGGCCACCCCCAGAACGCAGTCGGCGCTGCTGGAAGCGATGCAGGAGCACCAGGTCACTGCCGAAGGGGAGACCAAGCCGCTGCCCCGTCCCTTCCTGGTCATGGCGACGCAGAACCCCATCGAGCTGGAGGGCACTTTCCCCCTGCCCGAGGCCCAGCTCGACCGGTTCCTCATGAAAATACAGATAGGTTACCCCGGTGTTGAGGACGACCGGTTGATATTATCGCGCTTCCGCCAGTCCGACCCGCTGGAAGAGCTGAAACCGGTAATCCCGTCTGATGACCTTTTAAAAATGCAGAAAGCCTGCCGCGAAGTGCACGTTGCCGCCGACGTGGAGGACTACATCATCCGCCTTATTCATGCCACCCGCGAACATGACGCCGTAGAGCTGGGGGCCAGTCCCAGGGCTATGCTGGCTCTCTACAATGCGTCACAGGCCTTGGCGGTGCTGCGGGGCCGGGCTTTTGTAACCCCGGACGATATTAAATACCTGGTTACTCCCGTACTGATTCATCGGATTATTCCCAAGTCGGAGAGCCGACTCCGCGGCCAGAAAGCCGAACAGACCCTGAAAGAGATAATGGATTCCGTGTTCGTGCCGGTGGAAGAGGAACCCGTCGCCGGGGAGGGATAG
>DAOVRI010000026.1 GCA_030628245.1 Dehalococcoidales bacterium | reverse complement strand
GCTTTCGCCGTTGATATAGACATCATAGACATGCTGTAACTTGCCTTGCTTGTTGAGCAGCATCTTCTCAAGTTTGGGAAACTGCCCGATAAGGTCGTTAAGACATTCGCCAACCGTGTTACCTTCTGCCTTGATATTCAACTGGTTGTCGGTAAAACTGGCGAAAATGGAGGAGAGCTCTATCTCTACGCTCATTAATTAATCACCTGCTTTATAAATTGCCGCAGTGCTCGCAGTTGGGGTCTCTATTGACTTTAAACTCGGTGAATTTCATACTAAGGGCATCGTAGTTCAGGAGCCTGTTGGTCAATAGCTCACCCAGTCCTGTGAGATATTTTATTACCTCGGTGGCCTGGATACAGCCGATAACCGCCGGCGTCACGCCGATAACCGGGAATTTCTCCTTCGGCGCGTCAGCGCCATGATAAAGGCAGTTAAGACAGGCCGATTTTCCCGGTATTACCGTCATAGCTCTACCTTCGAAACCGTAAACGGCGCCGTGGAAGAACGGTATGCCCTTCTCTATCGCCGTCTTATTAAGAAGGTATCGGGTCGGCAGGTTGTCCATAGCATCGACGATTAAATCGGAGTCGCCCACGAGCTGCGAGGCATTATCATCGGTAATCGTCTCCGATATAGCTTCTATCCTGACATCCGGATTTAATTTTTGCAGCTTCGCCACCGCCGAAGCGGCCTTTTCCCCGCCGATGTTTTCGTCCCAGTGCAGGACCTGCCGGTTCAGGTTGCTGAGTTCCACCGTATCGTGGTCGACAATCCGTATCGTGCCGATGCCCGCGACGGCCAGGTAGATGGCTACCGGCGAGCCGAGTCCGCCAACCCCGGCGATGAATACCTTCGCTTTTTGAAGCTTCTCCTGCCCATCCTCCCCGAAGCCGTATATCATCATCTGCCGGTCGTACCGCTGTAATTCCCGCTCGGTAAGCATGCTGCCTTACCTCCTGTTTCAGGTTACCTCGCTGTCTATCCAGTCCAGGTAGTCCTGGTTGCCGCCGACGATGGGTATAGCGATTATTTCCGGAACGGAATAGCTGTGAATTTTCTTGACCGATTTTATAATGTCCGGCAGCAGCGTGTCTTTGGTCTTGATAACGAGGAGGCTTTCCTGCGTAGAATCGAGCTTGTCCTGCCACCAGAAGTGTGAACTAACCTCCGGCACGATGTTGACACAGGCGGCCTGCCTCCGCTTGAGCAGCGCGCCGGCTATCTTCTGCGCCTCTTCGGCATCTTTGGCGGTGATAAAGACGACGATGTAGTTATGCTGTTCCATTTTCCTCATACTATCGCCAGCATGCGGTCGACAGCCGCCTTGGCTTTAACTCGTATTTCTTCGGGGACTTTTACTACGGGAGTCATTGTCTCCAGAGAGTGCAAAATTTTGTCGAGAGTGATGAGCTTCATATCGGGGCAGATGGCCTTTTTGGAAGCCGGGATGAACTTTTTACCCGGGTTCTCCTTGGCGAGCCGGTGTAGAATCTCCACCTCGGTGCCGACAACCAGTTCGCTGACGTCTTCCCGGCCGGCGTAGCGTATTATGCCGCTGGTGCTCAGGACTTCGTCGGCTAGGGCGATAACGTCGGGTCGGCACTCGGGGTGCACCACCACCTTGGCCTGCGGGTACTCTTTTTTACGCTTGAGGATATCCTCGGGCAGTATCCGTATGTGGGTAGGGCAGTAGCCGGGCCAGAGGGTCATTTCCTTCCCGGTCCTTTTAGCGATGAAGTCGCCCAGATACTGGTCCGGGACGAACAGTATCTCATCGTTATCAATCTGGGCGACCACCTTGACCCCGTTGGCGGAGGTGCAGCAGTAGTCCGATTCCGCCTTGACCCCGGCGGTAGAGTTAATGTAGGTGACCACGGTGGCATCGGGGAGTTCCTTCTTTTTCTGTCGCAGCTGCTCGGCGGTAATCATGTCGGCCATGGGACAGCCTGCGCCCGCGTCCGGCAGCAGCACCGTCCTGTCCGGGCAGAGAATCGAGGCCGTCTCCGCCATGAAATGTACCCCGCAAAAGACGATAACATCGGCGTCGGTTTTGGCGGCCTTCTGGCTCAGTTCCAGCGAATCGCCAACTAAGTCGGCAATGTCCTGCACCTCGCCGCGCTGGTAGTTATGGCCGAGGATGACGGCGTTTTTCTCCTTTTTGAGTTTCAGGATTCGCTCTTCCAGAGAATTATCTCCCCTGTTAGCCATGCTGCTCTCCGTCTTTTGGGGTCTTCACCCTGTATCTATTTTACCCTATATACGCTTCTATTCACAGAGTATTCTTTCGGCGCCGGTGTAAATCTTCATGCCCGCCTCTGCAGTAACTCTGACTTCCATGTCCGTATGAATCCTGGTTCCGGTGTCCCGGACAAAGCCGATGATGGTCAGCCCGCATGTTCTGCCGATTTCCAGCCCCTTGTCGGTAACGGCCGTCTTCGTGGCGACTACCGGGATTCCGGCCCGGCAGATTTTAGTCGCCATTTCCGAGGCCATCCGGCCGGTCGAGACCAAAAACGTATTGCCGAAATCGATATTATTAATCAGGCCGTAGCCTATCAATTTATCGAGAGTATTGTGCCGGCCGATGTCTTCCACGATGCAGGCCGGTTTCGCCTCGGCGGTAAAGAGTCCGGCGGCGTGCACGCCCTCTGTTTCCCGGTACATATCGGCTTTTTCGAAAAGGGTATTCATCGCCCGGAATATCTCTTTTTTACCGATTTTCAGGCGGGTCTTTATCTCGGTCAGGACCGTTTCATCGGAATAGGCCGTCCGCCCACCACCCGAGACGATTCGGTAATTGGTTTTCATGTTACCCGGTGATAACCTCGCGGTGTCTTTAAGCGTCACTTTCGCAGCTTTATCCTCTATCTCCATCGACGCAAGCTCTTCGAGGGCATTTATAAAACCCTGGCCGAACAGGTAGCCGGTGACGAATTCCCTCTCCATTCCCGGGGCTATCGAGGCGGTGATTAAATGCTCGCCGTTGACAAGTACAGGTAGTTCTTTTTCAATCACCACGCTGACTTCGGCCCCGGAGAACTTGCCGCCGGCCAGTTTCCGGCATTCCATTAATTTTGAGCTTGGAACTGAAAAATCTTTACTCATGGCGTCACTCTATTCTTTCCGGGTGGGAATAGACTATCATGGTATCGCCCCTGACCAGCCCGGCAATGGTTATCCCCGCCTCCCCGGCAATTTCCACGGCCAAAGCGGTGGGCACTCCCTTGGTGGCGATTATCGGGATACCGGCGTTGCGGCACTTTAAAATCATCTCGGAGGGCTGCCTGCCCGTCGAGGCCGCCAGCGTTTTACTGAAATCGATATTATGGAGCAGTCCGTAGCCGATTACTTTGTCCAGGGCGTGGTGCCGGCCCAGGTCTTCGGCGATGCAGACAGGCTTTTTCCCATTAAGAAAAATTCCGGCGGAGTGCACCGCCTCGGTCTCGGCGAACACTTCCGACTTTAAAATAGCTCTCACGCAGTCGAATACGTCCTCTTTACGTACTTTGAGGTCGGAATGCACCAATCGTGGACCTGTCTTACTCCTTGCTCCTGACAGCTTCACGTCGGCGACATTGTCTTTGATGGTGATTGATTTTATATCGGCGGCGCCGGCAATGATTCCCTGCGCGTACAGGTGCCCGACGACGAACTCCTTTTCCATCGTGGCCATGAGCATCGCCGTGGCGAAATGCTCTCCGTCGATGCGAATCGATAGGGCGGTCTCCCTGACGATTCTTTCGCTCGATGCGGTGCATCCGCCGTTGACTCCGCTGTATTCGACTTTCTTCAGGATTTTATCGTTCATCTCATAACCCTGTATTTTATATTATTCGGCTACTTTGATATCGTGCCGCCACCGATGACGGTATCCCCGTCGTAAAAAACGACCGTCTGTCCGGGGGTAATGGCCATCTGCGGCTCGACAAACTTTACTAAGACTTGTGCTTCATTCATTGGTATGACGGAGGCATCCGCCTCCGCGTGGCGGTATCTGATTCTGGCTTTGACTTTGATGGGTGACTCCGGTGCGGGCATGGCTATCCAGTTCAGGTTGCCGGCTACCAGTTCCGCGCCGTATGTCTGCTCTTTCGTGCCCGCGATGATGGCGTTTCGGTCAGGTTCGATTGCGGTGACATACATCGGCTCGGCGGCGGCTATATTTAATCCCTTGCGCTGGCCTACGGTATAGTAGATAATCCCCCGGTGCTCTCCCAGGGTATTACCCTCCCGGTCGAGTATCGGCCCCGGACTGGCTGTTCCGGGAACATGGTTTTCCAGGAAATCGGCGTAGTCGTCATCCGGGATAAAGCAAATTTCCTGGCTTTCCGGCTTATCTGCCGCGGGCAAGCCCAGTTCCCCGGCGATTTGCCTCACTCTCTCCTTGGTCAGATTGCCGACCGGAAACATGGCACGGCTCAACTGTTCCTGGTCAAGCCGGCAGAGGAAATAGGACTGGTCTTTCTGCTTGTCGGCGCCCTTCTTCAGCAGGTAATTTCCGGTAGTCTCGTCCCGTTCGACCCTGGCGTGATGTCCCGTGGCGATGAAGTCGGCGCCCAGCTCTCTGGCCCGTTCCCACAGAATACCGAACTTGATATCCTTATTGCACCGGACGCAGGGATTTGGTGTCCTGCCCAGGCTGTACTCCCGGCAGAAATTATCAATAACCCGTCGGGCGAAGATATCCCTGAAGTCCATGACATGGTGGGGTATTCCCAGTCTGCGGGCGACCTGCCCGGCATATATCCCGGCGTGAGTGTCCTGGTTACCTGAGGGTACAACCTGCATGGTCGCGCCGATGACTTCATGGCCTTCTTCTTTGAGCAGAGCCGCGGCTATGGAAGAATCGACGCCGCCGCTCATGGCGATGACTACCTTCATTACTTCAATTTCTCAAGGACGACTCTAGCCGCCGCTTCGCCGGATAGGAACATGGAGCCGAAGGTGGGGCCCATCCGGGGCAGTCCGTAGACAGCGCCGACTGCCATACCGGTGACTATCAGGCCGGGAAAGCACTCTCCGGTGTTCTCTACGATAAGGTCTTCCGACTTCTCAATCCACAGCGCGCCTTCGCCCTTAATCTTAATCAGGCCGCGCTGCTCCAGCTTTTTAACGACGCTGGCATCGTGCCCGGTAGCGTCGATTAAGACCGGCGCCTCGATGGCGACCGGGTCGAGGGCGGCTACCTGCCGCGGCAGCGAAGCCACCGGCGACCAGTTGATAACGGCCCCGCATACCTTCCCTTCCTTGACAACCAGGTCTTCGAGCATGGTCATGTTAAAAACCCTTACGCCGGCGGCGCAGGCAGCGGCAATGAGGCTGGCACAGGCATAAGGAGCATCGCAGACGGCTAGCCCTTCACTGACGACTTTATAGGGGACGTTCAGCTCATCGAGGAGTTTTTCACCGGGGTGTCTTACGGTTACCTTGGGCATGAGGTAACCCCCGCTCCAGAACCCCCCGCCGAGGTAGTTGTTGCGTTCGATGATAACCACCTTTTTTCCGGCTCTGGCGATATCGCGGCCGGCGACCAGTCCGCTGGGGCCCCCGCCGACAATAATACAGTCGCTTTCCACGTATTCGTTAAATTCTGTAGTAAACTCAGAGACTATGGCGCGGGTTATTTCTTTTTCCCCAACGGGACTGAACTTATCCATCGTTCGACTCCTTCCGATTCACCTGACTTTCAACGGGTGTTTTTTCCGCTTTTTGCTTCTCTTTTAATTCCTGCCGGGAAGAGTTTGTGCCGATTGAATTCTCCAGTGCTTTTAATCGCTCTTCCAGGCGGTGATGGTCTTTTAAGATGCCTCTGATAGCCTCGGAAACCGGGTCGGGCAGCTTGCCGTGCTCCAAATCCATGGCCGGTTTCTCGCGTTTGGTGACCACTCTACCGGGGATACCCACGACCGTGACTCCCGGCGGTACCGACCTTATGACTACCGAGCTTGAGCCTACCCTGGCTTCATCGCCGATGGTAATGGGCCCCAGGGCTATGGCCCCGCTGCCCATCTCGACGCCATTGCCCAGGGTAGGGTGGCGCTTCTTTTTTTCCAGGGTCGTTCCGCCCAGCACTACTCCCTGGTACAGCAGGACATCGTCGCCTATCTCGGCGGTCTCCCCGATGACTACGCCGGAACCGTGGTCGATAAAGCAGCGGCGGCCGATGCTGGCTCCGGGGTGGATTTCAATCCCGGTAAAAAAGCGGTTAATATGCGAAATAACACGGGCGATGAGATATAGCTTGTGTCGCCATAAATAGTGCGCCACGCGGTGTGCCCAGAGGGCGTGCAGGCCGGGGTAGCAGAAGAGAACCTCAAGCACGCTTCTGGCGGCCGGGTCTTTGGCAAATACCGTCTTGATGTCTTCTCTCAGGTTATTAAACACGAAAATATTTCCTTTTTCACCCTGGTAATAGAGTCGTTCCGGTCTCGCTTCTATTGTAATTATACCTTATTTGTCATACGCTCTGCTTTACCGATGTTTCTTTCCGCTTCTGTTTTTCCACCAGGTCTTGCAGGGTTACCGATTCCAGCGCGGTATCAATGGCCTTTTTCATCACGCACCAGACATCGCGGGTGACACAGAGGTCGGCACGGTCACAGGTTTCCGGGTTGCTGATGCAGTCCACCGGCGTGGTGGTGCCTTCGAGGAGCTGAATCACCTCGATGAGCTTGACATCCTTCGGTTGTCTGGTGAGCCGCAGGCCGCCGCGGACGCCGCGGGTGCTCCTGATTATTCCGGCGCCCACCAGCGGAGCGATGATGTGCTCCAGGTAGTGCAGCGAAATATTCTGTCGGCCGGCGATGTCTTTCAGCTGTACCGGTTTTTCTCCTCCGTGCCGGGCCAGGTCCAGAAGCGCCCTGGTCCCGTAACGGGCTCTCGTCGAAAGTTTCAATATCCTGACTCCATTGTTGACTAAAATAGTAAACTTTGTTTAATTTAGCACCAAATATAATACCTGTCAACTTGGTTCTGTTGTGGGTGATGGTTTATACCTCACCCTTGACCCCTCTCCAGCCAGTGTCATCTATGGCTTATCCCTTAGAAAAATCCCTCTCAGTCTCCCTTTACGAAAGGGAGAAGCTATTTTGTTTCTGTTCTCTTTTTTAGTTTCCCCCTTTGAAAAAGGGGGACTAAGGGGGATTTACATTCAGAGAGGGGGACATAGGGGGTGAGGTAGACAATAATAACTCAGTGGGATTAAGGGGGTGAGGTAAAAATTAATAAAACTATATACCCCAAACATTTACACTTTGAAGTATCGTTATTTATCTAGTAGAATAAAGTCTATGGAGAAGGAGTTCCGACAGTTGCCCGGCGTGGATAAAGTCCTTTCCGACGAGAGGCTCAGCCGACTCGCCGGGAAATACCCGCACGACCTGCTGGTAAGCGTTATCAGGCAGCGTCTGGAGCGTGAGCGACTTTCGATAGCGGCGGGTAAGCCGTGCGCTTCCCTGGACGAGATAGTAGCGTCGGTATTGAATCAGCTGGAAGCTCTGGAAAAGCCGACTCTACGGCGGGTGGTCAATGCCTCCGGCGTGATACTGCATACCAACCTCGGCCGTGCCCCCCTAAGTGAGGAGTCGCTGGCGACCATGAAGGCGGTCAGTGAAGGCTACTCCAACCTTGAGTTCAAACTGGAGAGCGGCTCCAGGGGGGAGCGTCTCGTTCACGTCGAGGGGCTTCTGTGCCAGCTCACCGGGGCCGAGGCAGCGCTGGTCGTCAATAACAACGCCGGGGCGGTGCTGCTGGGACTGACGGCGCTGGCCCGGCGCAAAGAGGTAGTAGTCTCCCGCGGACAGGCGGTGGAGATTGGCGGCGGCTTTCGCATACCCGATGTCATGCGGCAGAGCGGCGCCAGGCTTGTCGAGGTGGGGACGACCAACTGCACCTATGCCCGCGATTTCGAGCAGGCCATAACCGAGCGGACGGTAGCTCTGATGCGGGTGCACTCCAGTAATTTCCGCCTGGTGGGCTTTACCAGTGAAGTTACCCTTGAAGAGCTGGTGGAAATCGCTAGGAAGAATAGTATCATCGTTCTGGACGACCTGGGCAGCGGCTGCTTTCTGGATACGACCGTGTACGGACTCGCCCCCGAGCCGATGGTCCAGCAGAGCGTGCGGGCCGGTGCCGCGCTGACCTTTTTCTCCGGAGATAAGCTCGTGGGCGGGCCGCAGGCGGGCATTATCGTCGGCGCTAAAGAATACGTGGATAAACTCAGAAGACACCCGCTGGCTCGTGCCGTGCGAATTGATAAAACGCGACTCGCCGGCCTGGCGGTTACTCTGCTTCACTACCTGAAAGAGGAAGCCGCGGTAAAAATTCCCGTGTGGCGCATGATTGCCACCCCGCTGAAAGATATCGAGCGGCGGGCAGGACTCTGGGAGCAGGCCCTCGGCGGTATGGCCCGGGTGGTGCCGGGGGAAACGGTAGTGGGCGGCGGCAGCCTGCCCGGTGGAAGCCTGCCGACGAGTCTGGTAGCTATCGGTGGCGGCGGTAAGAACTCTGCTCAGGCAATCAGCCGGAAACTCCGCCTTGGGGAAGTGCCGGTCATCGGGCGCATCAATGAAGATGTGCTTCTCCTCGACCCGCGTACGGTGCTCCCGGAAGAAGACGACATTGTTGTCAAATCGCTTCGAGATGTAGCTGGTCAGGGGAAAAAGCGTAAGTAGTGGTTTGTTATGTTTGTACTGGGTACGGCCGGTCATATCGACCATGGTAAATCAGTCCTGGTTCAAGCCCTCACCGGGATAGACCCCGACCGCCTGCGTGAGGAGAAGGAGCGGGGCATGACCATCGACCTCGGTTTTGCCTGGCTCAAGCTACCAAGCGGACGGGAGGTGGGTATCGTTGACGTGCCCGGTCATGAGCGCTTTGTCAAGAACATGCTGGCGGGCGTCGGCGGCATCGACCTGGCCCTGCTCATCGTGGCCGCTAACGAAGGCGTCATGCCCCAGACCCGCGAGCACCTGGCCATCCTCGATTTAATCGGCGTGCGGCGGGGGATTGTCGTTGTCACCAAGAAAGACCTGGTGGACGACGAGCTCCTGAGTCTGGTCAGGATGGAAGTGGAGGAAATCATCGGTGATACGTCTATATCAGGTGCTCCCGTCCTGGCTGTCTCGGCGGTAACCGGCGAGGGACTGCCGGAGTTGGTAGCCGCCATCGACGAGCTTCTGGATACCACCGAGCCCAGGCACGACCTGGGGCGGCCGCGACTTCCTATCGACAGGATTTTTACCATGGCCGGCTCCGGTACGGTGGTTACCGGCACGCTGATTGACGGCACGCTTTCGGTAGGGCAGGAGGTGGGGATTGTCCCCTCCGGCCTGAAGTCGCGACTCCGCGGACTGCAAACGCATAAATCGAAAATCGAAACAGCCACTCCCGGAAGTCGCGTGGCGGCGAACCTTGTCGGGGTTAACACCTCCCGGTTGCAGCGCGGCGACGTCGTCACCAGACCCGGCTGGTTGAAGGCTACCAGGATGGTAACGGTGAAGCTCAGTCTTATTTCCTATCTGCAGCGTCCCATACGGCACGGCACCACCGTCAGCTTTCATACCGGTGCGGCGGAAACGATGGCCAAGGTGCGTCTGCTGGAAGGTGATGAGCTCAAGCCGGGGGCCTCTACCTGGGCGCAGCTGGCACTGGACAGGCCGGTAGCCGCCATCAAAGGCGACCGCTATATTATCCGCTCGCCCATGGAGACGCTGGGCGGCGGCGGCATTATCGATGCCCATGCCAGAAGACTGCGGCGTTTGCGCCCGGAGGTTATTCGGAACCTGAAGGCGAGGGAAGAGGGCACTACCGAGGAGGTAATCATGGCGCTGCTGGAGACGAAGCAGCCACTGGAGATTTCCGCCCTGATTGCCCAGAGCAATCTTATGGCCGGTGACGCCGGGTCGGCCGTAGAATCCCTTATTCAGCAGGGACAGATGGTTGCCATGGGCGAAGGCAAGCAGCAATTATTTTTCACGGCGGCTGGCTGGGAGCGCCTTGCCGAAAAAGCCGTGGCGCTGCTTGCGGACTATCACCGGAGGTTCCCGGCCCGCTCCGGCATGCCTAAAGTGGAGTTGACCAGCCGCCTGAAGCTGGGCAGCTATGTTTCGGCGGCATTAACAAATCTCGTCGGATGGGGTAGCCTCGTCGAGGACGGTGGCTATCTTCGCCTGCCTTCCCACAGTGTTCAGTTGACTCCGGCGCAGCAGGCGAAAGTCGATGCTTTCCTGAAGTCGCTGGCGGATAACCCTTACGCTCCCCCCAGCGAACTGATACCCGAGCCCGACCTGCTTAACATGCTTATCGAGCGGGGCAAGGTGGTAAAGGTCAGCGATAGCGTTGTCTTTTCAAAGTCGGCCTACGACGAGATGCTGGGGAAGATTACGGTCCAGATTAAGGATAAAGGTAAGATAAGTTTAGGAGAGGTGAGGGACATGTTCGGGGCCAGCCGCAAGTACGCCCAGGCCCTGCTGGAATATCTGGACAGGGAGAAAATCACCCGCCGCGTCGGCGACGATAGAGTGCTGTATTAAGCCCACTGTCTCCCCACCCCCCTTCCCCACCCGTCATTCCAGCGTAGGCTGGAATCCAGAACCTCCCCTCCCCCCTCACTGTTATCTATTCCCACCCTGCCTGCTTACGCTAAAGCTCTCGCCTGCCAAAGAACCTGTCCGCCGCTCCTCCAGAGCTTTGGAAGGCGGGCTTGTTCGGCGAGCAGGTCAGCGAGGTAAACCGCCCTCGCATCATCTACGGCTTATCCCGCAGTTTTTCCCCACCCAGTTTCCCCCTTTGAAAAAGGGGGATTAAGGGGGATTTTCAATTACCCCACCCCTGAAAGCGGGGCGTCTAAGAGGGGGCAGGGGGTGAGGTAAAATATAATCTCAATCCGGCAGGATATTCTTTTCTTCATGTTGTATAATATCTCTAACCGGCTAAAGGAGGATTTCAGCCATGTGGGGATGGTTTATTGATAACAGCGTCTGGATTCTCATTCTCGCCAGCGTACTGGTGGTTTTACTCCTCTTTTTCAACGATAGAATTCGCAAATTTATTTCCAGGGTGGAACCGGATAAATGGCAGAAGAGGTTATGGGGAAATATTAGCGCTATCTTCTGGATTATCGAGGGAATCGCTATCGTGGTTATGGTGATGGCGTTTTTTGCCCTCGCTCTGGCCCGGGAAGGAACGCGAGCTCTAGGGGTACCGGATATGGTGAAGGAGTGGTTCCTGGCCCACGGCCTGACGATTGTCATCATTATGGTCGTGGGGATTGTCCTCTGGATTATCCTGAAGAGGACGGTCTCGCCATTGGTGCGCCGTGTCATGTCGCGACCTCGTAGAGGTGAGAGCCGGGAGGGACTCACTAAACGGGCCCACACTCTGGAGGGTGTGTTCCTGGGCATAGGCAGGATTGTTATCATCCTGCTGGTAATCTTCATGATACTATCCGAAATCGATATCGCTATCGGCCCCATACTGGCCGGCTTCGGTGTGGCCGGTATCGCCGTTGGCTTCGGCGCACAGTACCTGATAAGAGACCTCATTGCCGGTGTCTTCATCCTGATGGAGAACCAGTATCGGGTCGGCGATGTCGTCAAGGTGGCCGATGTTCTCGGACTGGTGGAGGAAATAAATTTGAGGAAGACGGTGCTCCGCGACCTCGACGGCATCGTGCACCACGTGCCCAACGGTGAGATAAGGGTGGCCAGCAACTACACGCGGCACTTCGCCAGGGTTAACCTCAATATCTCCGTGGCTTACGGAACTGACCTCGATTTTGCCATCGAGGTGATAAATCGGGTCTGTCAGGAGATGGCCGAAGAAGAAAAGTGGAACAAGGTTATCAAATCGGTGCCCCAGGTGCTCAGGGTGGATAGTCTGGGCGACTCCGGTATAGATATCAAGATTCTGGGTGACGTGAAACCCCTGGAGCAGTGGAATGTCATGGGGCAGTTGAGGCTTCGCATCAAGAATGAGTTCGATAAAGTGGGTATTGAGATACCCTGGCCTCATACCAAGGTATTCTTCGGCAACAAGCCGGGGGATTAGTGTATAATAAATACGGGTAGTCAACTCGTTTTCCCCGTAGTTTGTCGTATTAGAGAGGATGGAGCATGTATACCAAGATACTGGTCCCGCTCGATGGCTCGGAGATGGCCGAGTGTGTAATTCCTTATGTGAAATGGTTCATCAAGGTCTCGCACGTCAATGAAATCGTGTTTTTACGTGTGGTGAAGCCCTTTCATATGGCGGGCGGCCTGGAAGCCCAGGTCATCCCCGAAGACAGGGAACATATCGAACAGGACGCCGTCAGGCTGGCTGAGGAATATCTGGGGAAACTAGCCGGTCAGTTCAAAGGCAGGAAAATTAAGATAACGCCGGTGGTAATCGTGGGTAAGCCTGACAAAACTACCGCTAAATATGTAGGTAAAAGTAACGTTGACCTTATTATTATGGCCACTCACGGGTTCTCCGGGATTCACCGCTGGGTACGGGGAAGCGTGGCGGATGAGATTCTCCACGCCGCGCAGGTGCCGGTTTTTCTCGTAACACCTCGGGATAGGCCGCCGGGAAAATAAAACCCACCAGCAATGACCTTACCATGTAAAGATTATTTATATGGTTATGCTGGCGGGCGTGTGAATCAAGTCCGAAGTCTTAAACGTAGCCCCCGGCGATATAGTCGTTCAAATAGCGAACTTGGGTGTGACACTCGGTAAGCCGTTCCTCGATAACGTCTCTTATGGACAATATGCCGATAACTCTGGGCCCGACCATTACCGGGAGGTGCCTGACGCCTTTTTCCGTCATGGTTGCTAGAATTTCCTCTAGCTCGTCTTCCGGAATCCCCACGATAACTTCCCTGGTCATCAGGTCTCTAACCCTGGCATCGGTAATGTCTTTGCTGCGCTGATGCACTCCCCTCAGTATATCTCTTTCGGAGATGATTCCCACCAGCTTACCATCGGCTTCACATACTGGCAGGGCGCCTATTTTATGATTAAAAAGTGTATCTATGGCCTGTTTGACGGTGTCGTTGGGCCCCACCGTGACAATCTCCCGTCCATTGATTCTGGTAATATCTTTTATCTTCATAACGTCCTGCACCCCCTTCATTCGGTATATAATCAGTTTACCAAATTTATCATGATTTTACTAACATAATGCGGGGATTGTATGTGACTTTTGTATTATTTAGTAATTTGTAAACCCATACCTAAATCATGTATGGCGAGTTGAAACGCCCTGACCCTATATTACTATATACCTTATGACCAATGGGTCATATACAGAATCGACTTTATGGATTAAAATTAAAGT
>DAOVRI010000210.1 GCA_030628245.1 Dehalococcoidales bacterium | reverse complement strand
TCCGGCACCCTCTTCTCCCAGCCGATGGCCATGATATGCACGCCCTGGCAGAGGGGCTTCAACTGCTTGATAAGGTCAGCGGCAATCTGGATACCGACCTGTGCCCTGTCTTCCTTGGGCGCATCGGCCATTTTCCGTATAAGCTCCTCCGGTACGAAGACACCGGCGACATTAGAGTTCATATACCTGGCCATACCAGCGGATTTCAGGGGTATAACGCCGGCCAGGATGGGCACCTTGAACTGCTCCACCCTCTTCATGAATTTGGCGAAGCTGCCGGCATCATAGACCGCCTGGGTCTGGATGAACCTGGCTCCGGCGGCAACCTTCCTCTCCAGCTTGGCAATCTGTAACTCCATGGAAGCCTCGGTATCCGACTCCACTTTCACCACCGCCCCGGGGAAGAAAGACGGCTTACCCTGGAGCTCGTTGCCGTTGATATCCGTACCGTTGTTTAACTTGCCGATGGTTTGAAGCAATGTCACGGAATCCAGGTCGTAAACAGCCTTGGCTTCCGGGTGGTCGCCGAGCTGCGGCAGGTCGCCGGTAATCGACAGGACATTCTTTATGCCCAATACCCAGGCACTCAAAA
Organism: Dehalococcoidales bacterium; assembly: GCA_030628245.1. Taxonomy (GTDB): domain Bacteria; phylum Chloroflexota; class Dehalococcoidia; order Dehalococcoidales; family RBG-16-60-22; genus JAFGPF01. The sequence continues at coordinate 2,304 of DAOVRI010000210.1, read as the reverse complement.
GGTCGGACTGTAAAGCGATGCGGTTACGGTCACGGCAAACCATCTGGTAGATGGGCTCCAGTCCTTTCTGTAACAGTATATGCGAGGTCACCAGGGAGCCCAGCCGCATGACGGAACTCTGCTGGTCGGTCACGTTGGCGGCATCCACCTTGCCCTTGAGAAGCTCCGCGTTTTCTTCGACTTCGTGAATGTCGGTCCCTTTCAGCGGGCCGACCTCACAGGTGATAACAAACTTTCCTGACTCCAGTTTTGATTGAAGGCTCACTATGCTTTCACCTCCTTATCAGACTGCTCCAGCGCATATTTTGAGGTGGACATCATCTCCGGCCGGGCCATCAGCTTGCTGTGGTCCAGCGGGTCGATGAAAACCTTCAGTTTGTCGAGTTGACCCTTCTCTTTCAATCGGTTATAAATTAGCTCCCAGCCGCAATCCCGGTCAGGTGAAAGCTCACACTTACCGTTGGATGCCCCGCCACAGGCACCACTGACCAGGCTCTTGGTGCAGGCGGTGATGGGACAGATGCCGCCGGTATAGTCCAGCAGGCACTGGCCGCACTCCTGGCACCGCTCGCTGCCCCGCCACTCCCCGCGGCTACCGCCGAGGTTGATGGTGTTGCAGGCGGGGTGACAGACCTTATTCACCGAGGCCGCTACCGCCTGAATGCCGATACCGCAGGTCATCACCAGTATCGAATCGGCGGCCGCTACCTGGTCGACTCTACCCCTCAGGCCCGACTTGACCAGGGCTTTTTCGCAGAGGAAATCGATAACCTTGGTCCCGGTCACCTTCTTTCCGACTTCTTCAAGCTTGTTCTTCATTTCCTCGACCTGGACGGGGCCGCCGCTGCCTGAAGACTGGGCGCAGCCGTTGCAGCCCAGTATAAAGACGCTCTTCTCCCCGTCGAGATAGCCCAAGATTTCTTCAAACGGCTTTTGCTCTGATAAAATCATCTCTCCTCCTTAAAAGGCTACACTACCCTGAACTGACCAAGGTCTCGACCTTTAGGTGTCACGACATGGATGGAACAGGCCATGCAGGGGTCAAAAGAGCGGATGATACGCACAATTTCAAAGGGATTTTTCTCGTCCTTGACCTTCGTGCCGATAAGTGCCTGCTCGATTGGGCCATGCTGACCTTTATCGTCCATCGGGCCCACGTTCCAGGTGGTGGGCACCACGCACTGGTAGTTGGCAATCTTTTTATCCTTTATCTCTATCCAGTGTCCCAGAGCGCCACGGGCGGCTTCGGTAAGTCCCATGCCCATGGCTTCATCGGGCATTTCATACTCCACATAGGCCAGTTCACCCGGCTTCAACTGCAGCGCCCAACCTTCCAGTGAATCGGCGATAATCTTGGCCGAAAGCGCCCGCGCCAGATGGCGTCCCAGAACAGAGAAGAGAACATCCGGCGATGCCTTTAACTGACTCAAAGCCCCGTTCACCAGTTCCTGCACTTTGGGGTCGCCCTTGGCATAGGTAACCGCCACCCTGGCCAGCGGGCCGACTTCGTAGACCTTGCCGTCATAACGGGGTGACTTCGTCCAGGAATAGGCATCCTTCTTGCCGTACTGCGGTTTTGTCTCTCCTTGAGAAGGGTGCTTCCCTGTTGTCGAATCTTCGTACCAGGAGTGCTTGACGTACTCGGTTATCTTGTCGGTATCCAGTTCTCCGGGTTTAAGGTCGGCGGAGACGGTGCCCTGTTTGAAGAGCCTTTCCCGTTTTGTGTAATCCGGGCTGCTGCCGTCAAGGTCGAAGCTGCCGTAGGCCAGCAGGTTCTTACAGCCGACGCCGATTTCGGCATAGTCGAGATAAGCGCCGGCGACGGCGAGGACGTCCGGAATATAGACGTTATCAATGAAATCCTGCAGGATTTTTATCTTCCAGATATAGGCCATGATATTATCGGGTGTGGGAGTGCTGGTCACGCCGCCGGGGACAACTCCCACGCTGTGCGGAACCTTGCCGCTGAAGATACTGACCGCCTCATGGCCGATACGCCGGATTTCCAGCGCCCTGACGTAGTGCGCCACCGCCTGCTGGTTGACCTCCGGGGGCAGGCGGTAATCACCTTCGTAGCGGGGCAGGAACGGCCCCAGCTCGCCACGGGCGATAAAGTCCTTGACCGAGTTAAGCTGAGAGTCGTTACCCTCGTACCTGGCGACATCCGCCACGTTCACATAGTCAAGAGCCGTCAGGTGGTAGAAGTGAAAGATATGGTCCTGGGCGACGTGCGCTCCCTGAATCAGGTTGCGAATTATCCGTCCGTTGTCCGGTATCTTATCGGCAATGCCGAAAGCGCTATCG
>DAOVRI010000136.1 GCA_030628245.1 Dehalococcoidales bacterium | reverse complement strand
TTTTAATCGTAACAAAGAAAAGGAGGTAGACATGTCACCAGTATTACAGGACAAGGTAGCTATCATCACGGGGGCCAGCCGTGGTCTCGGGAAGGCCTTCGCCCTGAGGTTCGCCGAGGAAGGGGCCAAACTACTATTAACTACCACCAATGTTAAAAGGGCTGGAGACACCGTTAAGGAGGTCAAAGCCAAAGGCGGTGAAGTGGCTATCGTGGAGGCCGATATTTCCCAAGAGGACCAGCCCCAGAAGATAGCTGATGCGGTTATGAAGGAGTACGGCAGGGTGGATATTCTCCTTAATAATGCTGCCATATGGGGTGGCCTCAATGCCAAGCCGTGGAACCTCTGGGAGCCCCAGGATTGGGACCGAATTTTAACGGTGAATGTCCGGGGGACATGGCTGGTCTGTAAGGCGGTAGTTCCCCTGATGGAAAAAGCGGGCAAGGGTAAAATAATCAATATTGCCTCTAATATCGCTAAAGTCCCCGCGGCTCCGTTTTTCCTGCCGTATTCCTGCAGCAAAGGGGCGGTTTACACGCTGACTCACGCCCTGGCACACGCTCTGGGCGTCTCGAATATTAATGTCAATGCCATCGCGCCGGGATACACGGCTTCCGAGGCCAGTCTGGAGCAGGATGGCAGCGACCAGACGTTCGAGATGGCTACCGCGGAGCAGTCCATGCGTCGGCGTGAGCAGCCGACCGACCTGGTGGGGGCGGCCGTGTTCCTGGCTTCGGACGATTCCGATTTCATGTCCGGTCAGGTGCTCTATATCGACGGCGGCACTGTGATGCTATAGGGATAAGCTGGTTTTGCTAACTATGTAGTACGGTATAGGGGCAGGTATCCCGCAGGTTGCAGCGGGCGCAGACATCGGCCTGAGTCCACGTTTCCATCTTCGGCCCCAGGGCGAGTATCAGGGAAGTCGACTTGCGGGGCACCATGATGCCGGAAGAAGTCAGGTTCACGCCGATATCACCGGCACGGGCCAGCCCCAGTAGATTCCCTTGTTCTGTGATGGTGAGGCCGGGCATACCCGGATTAACGGGACTGCCTGCCTGTAAACCGCGCGATGAAGCCTCGTTGGCGATGCAGTGACAGACCTCTATGACCAGCGTATCGACGGCGGCGCTCCCGATGCCATCCAGCAGCATCGCGCGTAAGGTCTCGCCACCCTGGCTGTATTCCGTTACCTGTTTTTCCAGTCCGGGGCCGATAGTGCAGACGATAGCGGCCAGCTCTTTAGCTTCCGGGAAGGTTGAAGGGATTAATGACCCGCTTACTACCGCGTCACCCTCCAGCAACACCTTGTCGGGGTCCATTCCGGTTACCGGGTAGATTTCATAGGCTGTGGTCGGTTCCAGAAGGTGAGCGCTATCAGCGCTTTCGAGCAGTTCCAGAACGATGTTTTTTATCTCCGGTCTGATTCTGGTATATCCCCTGAATCCCTCGCGGCGCAATATATCGTTCTTTTTCAGGTTCAGACGGATATCACTGATTACGGGCATATTTTTCTACCTCGGGGTGCTATCAATACAGAGGGTGTGCCGGCAGAATGGGCCCCGGTGCACACCCTCTTATCTACTACTATATTACTGTCTTTATCCGGTCTATGTCTATTAATAGACGCCGTATTCCCTGGCGGCGTCAACCATGGCGTGGACGTTCTCCGGTTTGGCCTGATCAAAGAAAGCGCCATTGCTCACGATATAACCGCCGCCCTTGGCGCAGGTATCGATGAGGTTCTTGACGTAGTCCTTCACCTGTTGGGGTGTGCCGACGACCAACAGGTCGGAGGGCACGTTGCCGAACAGGCAACCAACCTTGCCGATTGTTTTCTTGGCTTTAGCTATGTCGCTCTGGTCGATCATCCACAGGGTCTTGCCCTTGGGTAAGTCGCTCATAACCTCCAGGCGCGTGGTCCAGTGCCCCTCCGCCGCCGGCATCGGTACAACCCCCTCGGCAATCAAGCCCATCATGACTTTTTTAAAGGTAGGCCAGTAGAACTTCTTGAACTGTTCGTCGGAGAGGAAGCCATCAGCGCCTTTATGCAGAGGCATGAATATTATGGGGTGTCCAGCCATCATAGCTGTGCTTACCCCCATTTTAATCATTATCGGGGTCAGCCTGTCCATGGCTTCGAGGAGCTTGTCCGGCTGGCGGTACATATCCACCATGATACCCCTGGTTCCCCGGAGGGTGTCGCCGATGACATCAAAGGGTGCCTTGGTAAAGCCGGCGGCTATGATCGGGAATCCGGCGGCGGTTACCTCGCCATTGAAGGCACCCATGGCTCCCATCCATTTCAGGGCTTCAGCGCCGGCATCAAAAAGCGCCTTATAGGTGGCTTGAACAGGAGGCAGACCAAAGGGGATGAAGTTGACGGCGACCCCGTACATTTCAAGTATGCCGGTGAGAGCCGGGAGCATCTGGAAACCATCTAGTTTGCCGAAGACGCGTGGCAGGTAGCTATGTGTGAAGTAATTAGAAGGGTCCTCAATCAGGGCGTCATATTCATCCGCCTTCATGTACTCGCCTTCGTTACACTGGTACGACTGCTCAGGCGCGACCCCATGGCCCGGCCAGGAATATAACTTGTAGTCAAGGATCTCAAAGAACTTCCCAGGTCCGGGTACAAGCGCGCCAAGGTTCCCGTCCGGCTCAAAGTCCATGATAAATTTTTTGAATGCCATGCAGCACTTGTCGTAGTCATACATGGCTTCCTGAGGAGTTATTCCAGCATAATAAGCGGGGAAGAAGCTAGGAGTGACGAAAACCGGCACCCTATCTGGCAGTTTCTTCATCTGAATGGCGTCTTTTATCCGGGTTATTCTCTCCTTGAACGCCTCTTCGGCTTGGGGGCTCTGGAACTTAAGGTCATTCCCCTCAGGGTCTTTCGGTGCCATCCACCTGGCAAACAGCGCTTCATGCTTTTCTTCCGATGTCATCTCTACCCATTCTTTTGCCATTTTTATTACCTCCTGCATATTATTCGCTGAGGATTCTTATTTAGTGCCTGTCCATTCTCTGGCCAGGGAAACGCCTACCATGGCGTCTTTACCAAAGGCATCAGCGCCGGTGTACTTTTTTATCTCATCGCTCATCTGGCCGCCGCCAATCATTACCTTGGTATTATCTCTGAGTCCGGCGGCTTTAATAGCTTCGATGGTCTGTTTCATGGAGTCATAGGCCAGCGTCAGGAACCCGCTTAAACCGACAACAGGGGCGCTGGTTTCTTTTATCTTATCGACGAATTTCTGCGCCGGGACATCGACGCCGAGGTCGATGACATCGAAGCCGTTCACATCGAGCATGAAGACGACGATGTCTTTACCGATATCATGGATATCACCGGCGACCGTGCCGATGATGACCTTGCCCCCTTTCTTGGTTCCCACTTCTTCAGTCAGCTTCGGCTTGACCAGCTCATTGATTTTCTTCAATATTTCGCCGGAATATACCAGGTCGGGGATAAAATATTCGCTTTTAGAGAAACGATTACCCACGATTTCCATAGCGCGGCTGGCATCTGCGAGGATACCCATGGGGTCGGCGCCTGCGTTCAGTTTTTCCTGGACGATTGCCAGCACCTCGTCTTCTTTCAGGTCAGCCAGTGTTTTACATAAATCCTTTGCCATGCTAATTGACCTCCTTAACCTATATTGAGCTTTTTGCCCTCCAGTGTTAGTGCCTCGACCTCATACGACGCGACCTGTAACATGTTTCCCCACCTATATTAACGATTTGCAGGAGAAAATTCAAGGTACTTCAAAAGTAAAAGCACGAAGCCCGCACCGGAAGAGGCGAATTGAAGATGTTTGCGCATAGATTCTTCTGCAATTTAACATGGCGGTAAGTAGATTGCAATACAAAGTTATCTATGATATTATAGAGAACACTCTGATATACGGCAAGAGTGGCGATGTCTTTTCACGAGCGCAGAAGGTATACCAGGTACCATAATGATAAGGTAGGTAAGAATGATGCCGTCAAAGTTGGACCTGCATAGTCTCATAGTTTTTTACTACGTTGCCAGCGAGAAAAGTATAACTGCCGCTGCCGACAAGTTGTGTCTTACTCAACCCACCGTCACTTACCATATCAGGTCTCTGGAGAGGAATGTCGGCCTGAAGCTTCTTGACATAAAAAGACAAAGGATATTCCTGACCCGGGCTGGTACCGGCCTCCTTAAGTATGTGCGTGAAATTTACCATCAGATGACCAGCGCCGAGAAGTACCTGGAGAACCTTAAAGAGGACAGTCTGCGTGTTGGCATCGCCACGACTTTCAGCACCTGCGCTGCTTCGGCAGTATCGGCATTTGAAAAGCTCTATCCCCGTGTGAAGCTGATTATCAGGAGTTCTTCTTCCTACGAGGTTGTCGAAGATGTTCTTAATTCGCAGGTGGACCTGGGGGTTGTTGTCAGTATGGACTATGACAACCCCAAACTGAAGTCAATTGCACTCTCGTCCCGGGAGAGATTGGTGCTCATCGCTTCGCCATCCAGTTCCATTGCTCAGAAGGAGCGCCTGGAATATGTGAACCTCTGCGGTTATCCTCTGATTTTGGGTCCGGAGACGTCAGCTACACGTCAGATTATTCTTAATAAATTAAGGGTCGGCGGCTGCGCCATGCCCTCTCCCATAATAGTGGAGGTTAACAGCTCCGAGTGGGGTATTAGTCTCGTCGAAAATGGGGAGGGTGTCGGTTTACAGCATATAATGAGTGTGGAAAGAGCCGTCGACGAGGGGCGGCTGAAAGTGCTGCCCCTGTCCGGTGACATAATTATAGGGGTGGACGCCATTCTTCGCACCGATGCCCCCGAACACCCGATGGCGGAGAGATTTATTTTCCTGGCCAGGGAGGCATGCGAGACCAAGCGCGCGAAATCGGCAGCCCGTGCCGCCGCAAAAAAGTGACGGTAAAAAGGTGCAGTCGCCGCTTACCATCCATTCCATTTTCTCTGCTGCCATATTATCTACCTCCTTACGGGGTTTATGGTCATTAGAGAGTTGCTATATCAGTTTCACCGCCTCCCCGATATCCTCGAAGTAGTTATGTCTGCCCCCTGATTTTCATTTTTAATGTCTTTACAGCGCCTTATGTGCGATTTCGGCAATGTCGTAAA
>DAOVRI010000165.1 GCA_030628245.1 Dehalococcoidales bacterium | reverse complement strand
TGCATCCTAAAGTCGTTAGTGAGCGACTTGGGCATAGCTCAGTAGCAATAACGCTTGACACATATTCCCATGTCCTGCCGGGGATTCAGGCAGCAGCGGCCAAACGCTTTGACGAGGGACTACAGGAAGTCGCGAAAGAGGCGTCACCAGAGAGGGTTGGTTAGCAATTTTTATTATCATTCGGTTCTATCCGATGAATTTCGTATCTAAAACTGGAGGCGACGGGCGGATTCGAACCGCCGAATAGGGGTTTTGCAGACCCCCGCCTTAACCACTTGGCCACGTCGCCCCGTTTACGCCTTATCATTCTAAGCTATCAAGCAAAATGATGCAATATCCCGGTTAGAGCCGGCGGGTGAGGAACCATTTCTTGAGCTCGGGGTGGGCTGGTTTGGTGCCGCGGTCGTAGTAGATTTCGTAGACCTCGCCTTCGGTTGTTTTGACTCTGTAGTAATTGCGGTGGTGCCGCTGCCACCAGCGCTTGCGGCCGGAGGAGCTTTTGCCGAAGCCGTGGTCGGGCCAGGACTCCAGGATTTCAGTAATAGTATATTCGCGGTCATCCAGTCGGAAGGAGACGGGGACTTTAACCTCGCCGCCGGTGGTGACGTCTATCTGCCGAGCGAAAAAACGTTCTGGCATGGTGTACCTCTGAGATTATGCTAGCGGGGTTAAGGTGGTGTGTCAATGAGGGTGCTGAGGGATTTTTTCTACCTCACCCCATTGCCCCCCTTGTGATTATTGTCTACCTCACCCCCTTAGTCCCCCTCTCCTGACGAGGTGTCACAGGAGAGGGGGAAATATTAGAAGAGGGGGCGCAGCCCCCTCTCGCTGCGCACTCCCCCGGATTCTTCGCTGCGCTCAGAATGACAGCGCCATTTACAGCCCACCCCAATTTCTGGTAATCTAAGACGTAAGGTTACTCCGCCACAGGAGGTGCCGTTATGCCAGACGCCTATACCAGAGCCGGTGTCGATATCAATGCCAAGAACATCTCCAATAAACTCATCGGCAAGATTGTCAGTGCCACCCACCGTCCCGAAGTTTTAAGCGATGTCGGCTTTTTCAGCGGCATGTACGAGTTCAAGGGATATAAACAGCCGGTCCTCGTATCCAGCACCGACTCCGTGGGCACCAAAATCAAACTGGCGGTCGCCCTGGACAGGTACGATACGGTCGGCATCGATATCGTGAACCACTGCGTCAACGATATTTTCACCTGCGGCGCCAGCCCCATATTCTTCCTCGACTACATCGGCATCGGCAAGCTTATTCCGGAGAGGGTGGAGTCCATCGTCGGGGGGCTGGCTAAAGCCTGCCGGGACGTGGACTGTGTGCTCATCGGCGGGGAAACGGCCGAAATGTCCGATGTTTACGGCGGCGACGATTTCGACCTGGCCGGGTTTATTGTCGGCGTGGTGGAGAAGGACGAGATTATCGCGGGCAAGGGAATCACCGCCGGAGATGCCGTCCTCGGCCTGCCCTCCAACGGACTGCACACCAACGGCTATACCCTGGCGCGTAAAATCTTCGGCGATACGAGAGAGGCTCTGCAAAAGCGCTACCCGGGGCTGGACATGCCCATCGGCGAGGCGCTCCTGGAGCCGCACCTCTGCTACCACAACCAGTTGAAGCCGCTGCTGCCGCTCGTCAAGGGCATGGCGCATATTACCGGCGGCGGCTTTATCGATAACGTGCCCCGCGTGATACCGGAGGGACTGGCGGTGCGTTTCGACAGCAAGACATGGACGGTGCCGCCGATTTTCCCGTTAATCCAGCGATTGGGCAATGTCGACCGCGACGAGATGTACCGCGTGTTCAATATGGGCATCGGCATGGTGGTCGTCTGCGCCCCGGAAAGCGTGAGTAAGTTTACTTCACAGTTATCTGGGGTTAAGGTTGTCGGGGAGGTGCAAAAAGGGGTGGGGGATGCCAGGGTGGTCATAGATTAGAGCGAGTCATTTCAGCGGGGCGAAGCCCCGCTTTTTTAATCGGTAAAGGGGTGAAAGGAGTCTTATGAGAGCCATCATCAGCGTATCGGATAAAGCGGGGGTGGTTGAGTTTGCCAGGGGCTTGGACGGGCTGGGGTACGAAATATTCAGCACCGGCGGCACCAAGAAGGCAATGACCGATGGTGGGGTACAGGTTAAAAGCGTCTCGGACATTACTGGATTCCCGGAAATCCTCGACGGACGGGTCAAGACTCTCCACCCGATAGTGCACGGCGGCATCCTGGCGCGGCGTGACCTGCCGGCTCACATGGAGGAGCTGGCCGAGAAAAATATAGAGAAGATAGACCTGGTGGCGGTAAATTTGTACCCCTTCGTGCAGACGGTGTCTAAAGAGGGTGTTACCCTGGCAGATGCGCTGGAGAATATAGATATCGGCGGGCCGACCATGATTCGGGCCTCCGCCAAGAACTTCCCCGGGGTTATCGTGGTGGTCGACCCCGCGGACTATCCGGTTATTTTAGAGAAGTTAAAGAAGGGGGACTTGCCTCTGGACGAGCGCAAGCGACTGGCGCAAAAGGCTTTCCAGCATACCGCCATTTATGATACGGCCATAGCTCAATATCTGAGGCAGGGTGAGGAAGGCCTGCCCGAAGAGATGACGGTAGCCATGAAGAAACGCTACGGACTCCGCTACGGCGAGAACCCCCACCAGACGGCGGCCTTCTATGCCGAATTGGCTGTGGGTGCCGGACAGAATACCGGCATCACCTGGGCGAAGCAGCTGCACGGCAAAGAGCTTTCCTTTAACAACATCCTGGATGCCGATGCTGCCTGGGGGGCGGCCGTCGACTTTGCCGCGCCGACCGTATCGGTCATCAAGCACACCAATCCCTGCGGTCTGGCCAGCCATGAGGATATCGCCGAAGCCTACCGCCGCGCCTTCAGCGGCGACGAGGTGGCGGCCTACGGAGGCATTGTCGCCGCCAACCGGCCGGTGACCCTGGCCATGGCCGAGGCGATAAGGCCGGTCTTCTACGAGATAGTTATCGCCCCCGACTACGAACCGAAGGCGCTGGAGCTGCTGAAAAAGAAAAAGGACCTGCGTATTCTGGTGGCGGAACTGCCGCCCGGCTACGGCAAGGAGGAATGCGGCTATACCGACTACCGGAGGGTAAAGGGCGGATTCCTCGTGCAGGGTTCGGACTCGCTGCCGGAAAAACAGGTAAACATGAAAACGGTCACCAAACGTGAGCCGACGGCTCAGGAAAAAGAAGACCTGCTCTTTGCCTGGCGGACGGCCAAGCATGTGAAGTCCAATGCCATCATGCTGATTAAAGATAAAAGAGTGGTCGGCATGGGGGCGGGTCAGCCCAGCCGGATTATCAGCGCCCGGATTGCCGGCGAGAAAGCCGGCGAAAAAGCTAAAGGCAGTGTCCTGGCCTCGGACGCCATGTTCCCGTTCTCCGATGTCGTGGAGCATGCCGCCACGATAGGCGTGACCGCCATCATTCAGCCCGGCGGCTCGATACGCGACCAGGAGTCGGTAGACGCTGCCGATAAGCACAACATCGCCATGGTCTTGACCGGCGTCAGGCACTTCCGGCATTAAAAACAGGGGAGTCTAAGAGGGGCGAAGCCCCTCTTTCTTAAAAATTTCCCCCTCTCCTTTGACACCTCGTAAGGAGAGGGGGACACAGGGGGTGAGGTAGATTGGATAACCTCACCCAGGAGGGTCAGGGTTATGGCTAACGTGGTATTGGTGATTGACATGCTCCGGGGCTTTATGGAGGAGGGCTATCCTCTGTACATCGGTAACGAGGCCCGTGGCATCATCCCCGATATTCAGCGTCTCCTGGAAAGTGAGATTGCCCACGGCTCGCAAATCTTTTTCATTTGCGACAACCACGACCCGGACGACCTCGAATTTAAAATGTTCCCCCCGCACTGCGTCACCGGTACGGCCGAGGCGGAGGTTATCCCTGAGCTGGCCGCATACCCGGGCGAGATAATACCCAAAAAGCGCTACAGCGGTTTTTACGGCACGCCGCTCGAAGAGAAGTTGAATGAACTTAAGCCGGATAAATTGATTATATGCGGCGTGCTGACCAATATCTGCGTCATGCACACTACCGCCGATGCCCGTAATCGTGACTATGAGGTGGAAATACCGGTAAGTTGTGTCGCTTCTCCGGATGAGGCGGCACATCGCTTCGCCCTGGAGCACATGGACAAGGTGCTCGGGGCCAGGCTTGTTTAGGAGGTGAACCATGCCGAAGCCCAAGTTCAAACCGTCCCCCGAAGTCATTTCCGGGGATA
>DAOVRI010000071.1 GCA_030628245.1 Dehalococcoidales bacterium | reverse complement strand
TACACGCAGGACATGATGCTCAACATCATCGCTACCAGGCTGGCCAACCGACTGGAAACGGGCTGGGGCTTGCGGACGCTGCCCACCCCCAATACCCAGCACACCGGTCTGGGACACCCGGTCATGGCGGCGCCGCTGGGCTTTTTCTCGCAGCGCCACGCGGCCGTCCGCGCCGGACTGGGAGAGTTCGGCTTCAGCGGGCTGGTAATCACGCCGCAGTACGGCCCGCGCGTAAGGTATGTCTCCATCATCACCGAGGCCGAGCTGGAACCCGACCCCCTTTTGACGGAGAAGGTCTGCATGAGAGGTAAATGCGGCGGCGAGGCCGGCCCAAAATGCCAGCAGAAATGCGCCAATGGAGCTTTGAAGCTGCGTCCGGACGCCGACCTCGATGCGATATTCATCGATAGCCCGGTCAGCTTCGAACGGTTTAAATGTATAAATATGTCCACCACCGAGGGAATGTTCGGCTGTACTTTCATCGGCACCTGCCTGCGCGACTGCCCGGTGGGCCAGAAGGTAACGAGGCGTAACGCTGGTAACTGAGGATGAAGTGGGTGTAACATGATTTTACGACCTCAACACCCCTTAATATATTAATTAGGGAAAAGGAGGACAAATCATGGTAAAGCAAAAATTGGATAAAGAAAGAAGGAAAGCTCTATTAAATGCCAGAGGTATGATAGAAGCAGTTGCAAAAGCAGATGGGAATGAAGCTGAAACACGCCGACGTGTAGAGCGTATATTCGACTCAGTTATGGGATATGATGCCTTAAAACACATATCACGTGAACACGCGGTTCATGGAGTCGGTGATACAGAGTATTGCGACTTCGCTATTCAGCTAGATACTAAAGAGTCATCTGTACCTATAATGCTTGTTGAATTAAAAAGGGTAAATATAGACCTTATGGCAAAACATCTTAAACAAGTATCATCCTATGGTATAAATATGGGATGCGAATGGGTATTGTTAACCAATGGAAAAGAATGGAAACTTTATCATATTTCCTTTGGACAGCCACCTCAGACAAAACTCGTTGATTCTTGGGATTTACTTACAGATGAATTGACAAAACTAGATGAAAAATTCAATCTTGTTGGCTATAAGAACATTAAAAAAGACGGATTAACACTATTATGGGAAAAGAGAAACGTTCTAACAGCAAAGAATGTCCTTAAGATTGTCCTCTCAGAGCAATCGCTGAATTCAATCCGCCGTGAGATACGGAAAGCAACAGGTGTTACCGTTACTCCCGAAGAAATTGTAGGAGCCGTTCGGCATATGTTAAACGAAGCAGCACTGGGTGAAATGGAGAAAGTTAAAATATCCTTACCAGTAAAAAAACAAAAAAGAGCAGCTACTCCTAAGAAAAATAATATAGAAGAAAATAAGCGGGAGGCCAATAATGGGCACTAAAGGCAGAAAAAACGTCAAGAAACCCAAGCAGAAGGGCAAAAAGGGAGAGGGCAAGAAGAAATAGAGGCCCGGCTATACTATAATGGGTTATGGGGAGTTTGAGGGGTATTTAAAATCCCCCTTTATCCCCCTTTTTCAAAGGGGGAAACTTAAGAGGGGGACATTATAGCTTCTCCCTTTGGTAAAGGGAGACCGAGAGGGATTTTGGGGAGGCAATTAACGGGCTAAGCTGCCGGTGATACGAGGGTGGCTTGGGTGGGAAAAGATAACAACGAGGGGGGTGAGGTTTATAAATAACCAGACGCCAAACAAAATCGCGGAAGTAATCGAGGCCAGCACGGCGCAGTTCGCCGCCCAGTGCTACGAGCTTTACGAGATACCGCCCCTCGGCAGCCTGGTAAAAACCGGGGACATCTACGGAATAGTCGCTGAAGCCATGACCAGCAGCCTGGAGCCGGGCAGGAAGCCCATCGCCCGCGGTAAAGACGAAGCCTCGGAGGAGGCCGTTTATGAGTCCAGCCCCCAGCTTTCAAAGCTCCTGCGGAGCGAGTTTATAGCTGTGGTAGCGGGGCATAAAGACGGCGATAACCTGCGCCAGTACCTGCCCCCTCAACCCGCCCGCATTCACGGCTTTGTATATTTATGCCAACCCGATGAGGTCAGAGAGTTCAGCCAATCGTTCGGCTTTCTTAATATTCTAACTAACGTCGCCCTGCCCGTCCCCACCGAAGAGCTAATCGCCGCCACGCTGCGGCAGATGAGCCGCGCCCACGAGGACAGCCGCGCCTTCCTGGTGGCGGCGGGTAAAGAATTAGCTAACCTGCTCAGCGCAGATTTTATCCGGCTGAAAAACATCCTGGGGAGGCTCCAATGAGCGACCGACTCGGCATCGTAACCGTAGCCTCGCTGGAAAAAGGCGTGGACGTCCGCTTGGACAGCCCGGTATCGGTGGAGGACATGGTGGTGGGGCGCTACGTCACCATCGAAGGACAGAAACGCCGCTTCTTCGGCATGATAACTGATGTCTCCCTCGGCGTTACCGACCCCCGCCTCGCCGTCTCCCCACCCGACATCGCCGACCCCTTCATCGCCGAGGTCTTAACCGGCACGAGCACCTTCGGGACGATACACGTCACCCCCATGCTCACCATCGGCGGCGACGCGGCAGCTTTGCTCGAAGGCCCCCAGCCCGTCAAGACCATCCCCGGCCACTTCTCTACCGTCAACCTGGCCTCGGAGCGCGACATAGAGCTCGTCTTCGGCAAGGAAGACCCGCAGCGATTTAACATCGGCAACCCGCTGGACATGGAGCTCAAGCTCTGCCTTAACCTGGTGGAATTCGTCAAGCGTTCCAACGGCATTTTCGGCAAGAGCGGCACCGGCAAGACCTTCCTCACGCGCATTTTGCTCATCGGCATGCTGCAAAAAAGCCAGGCCGTCAATCTAATCTTCGACATGCACAACGAGTACGGCTGGCAGGGCACGTCGGAAGCGGGCCCGCCGGTCAAGGGTTTAAAGCAGCTCTTTCAGTCGAAAGTCGCCGTCTTCACCCTCGACGAGGAGAACTCGCGGCGGCGGGGCGTCAGCACCGACTTCGTCGTGAAAATCGGCTACGACGAAATTGAGCCGGAAGATATCGCCATCCTTCGCTCGACGTTAAATCTGACCGACCTGGCCGTTGAGGCGACTTACCAGCTACGACGCCGCTTCGGCCGAAGCTGGATACTGAAGACGCTGGATACTGAAGACCCCGATGAAGTAAAACAACTTCTGGAAGAGTCCAAAATACACGAGAGTACTTTACAAAGTCTCAAGCGCGGCCTGGCCACCATCCGGCGGCTGCCCTTCATCGAGCCGCATACCCCGGTCGATGCCGTCAAGAGCATCCTCGACCACCTCGACCGCGGTATTAACGTGGTGCTCGAGTTCGGCAGATACCGGGACATCACCGCCTACGTCCTGGTAGCCAATATGCTCGCCCGCCGCATCTACAGCCAGTACCAGTCGAGAACGGAAAAGGCCATGGCCGAGGGCACGGCACCACCCAACCCGCTGGTGATAACCATCGAGGAAGCGCACAAGTTCCTCAACCCGGAGGTATCCAGCCAGACCATCTTCGGCACTATCGCCCGCGAGATGCGCAAGTACAACGTCAGCCTGCTGGTCATCGACCAGCGCCCCAGCGGCATCGACTCCGAGGTGATGTCGCAGATGGGCACCAAGATAACCTGCCTCCTCGACAACGAGCGGGATATCGATAGCGTTCTGGCCGGCGTCTCCGGCAAGAGCGAACTGAAATCGGTCCTGGCACGCCTGGCCCCGAAACAGCAGGCGCTCATCTTCGGCCATGCCGTACCCATGCCGGTGGCCTTCCAGCCCCGCGAATACGGCTCCGCCCGGTCTTATAAAGACTTAGTCTCGGGTGGACAGCCGGAACAGGCGGAAAAAGACGTCGAGGAACTCTGGGAATAGACATGAACTCTACCGAATCACGCAGGAGGAAAGTCGGTCTGGCCCTGAGCGGTGGTGCCGCGCGCGGCCTGGCCCATGTCGGCGTGCTCAGGGTACTGCAAAAAGAAGGTATCCCCATCGATATGATTGCCGGAACCAGTGTCGGCGCCGTTATGGGTGCCGCTTACGCCTGGAGCCAGGATACCGTCCGCATGACCAAAGACGCCCTGGACGCCAGCTGGAAAAAAATGGCCCCCCTGATAGACCCCTCCATTCCGAAAACCGGATTCATCAAGGGTAAGAAAATACAGGACCTCATCTCCAGCTATATCGGCGGCAATATTAAGTTCAGCGACCTGAAAATACCGCTCGCCTGTGTCGCCACGGACATAGATACCGGTGAAGAGATAGTCATCAATAGCGGTTCGGTGCCGGAAGCGCTCCGGGCCAGCATCTCCATACCCGGCATATTCACCGTGGTGAAACGTGAAGGAAGATACCTCGTCGATGGCGGCCTGACGACCCCCGTTCCCGTCGAAGTGGTCAGGTGCATGGGAGCCGATTTTATTATCGCCGTGAACGTCAGCCCGGACGTTGCCGTCCGCATGGGAAAATCGAATAAACAGCGGGTAGCAGCCCGCAAAGAACCGAATATCTTCCAGGTAATTATGCAGTCGATATACATCACCACGTACTCGCTGGCGCGAAACAGCCTGGAAAATGCCGATATCGTCATCGAACCCGACCTCTCACGTATAGGCGCCGGCGATTTTAATAAAGCCCGGGAGCTAATTACCCGTGGCCGGCGGGCGGCGCAAAGCGCCATCCCGGAAATAAAGAGGAAACTAGAAAATCTCTAGTTGTAACGAGAATAGGACTATGCACTGGGTCTATTATTTCGGCAGAGTATTAATACGTATACTGGTATTCCCCTTCGCAAGCTGGCACATAAAGGGTCGGGAAAACGTACCCGATAGCGGTCCTTTGCTCATCGTCGGCAATCACCTTCACCTGGCCGACCCGCCTATGGTCGCTGCCAGCATAAAATTAAAATCGGTTGTCATGGCTAAAGAGGAGCTATACCAGCACTGGTGGTCACGCTTCTGGGTCGGAAACTTCGGCTCTTTTCCGGTGCGACGGGGAGGTGTGGACCGCGAAGCACTCCGCCAGGCGGAACGATGGCTGAAGCAGGGCATTTCTGTAATCATGTTCCCGGAAGGCTCAAGAAGCCAGACCACCGGGATGCAGCCGGCCCTGTCCGGCGCGGCATTAATCGCTTCCCGTCTGAGTATACCAATTCTACCAGTTGGCATCGCCGGCACCGATAAGCTCAGGAATCTCAAGTGGTGCGTGCTGCACCGACCCCGCATAACGGTAACAATTGGGAAGCCTTTCAATCCCCCGCCGACCGACGGCAAATTGACCAGGGAACAGCGCAATCAGCTGATAAATGATATTATGAGAAAAATCGCCGCTCTCCTGCCCCCGGAATATCACGGCGTTTATGCCATGGAAGAAAATGCCAAAGATTGAGAAAGCGACCAAGACCGGCTTCTGCTTCGGGGTGAGGCGGGCTATCAACCTTCTGGAAAAGGTAGCCCGCGAGCGTGGAGGCGTGGAAACCCTGGGGGCGGTGGTGCACAACCAGCAGGTTTTACAAAAGCTGTCCGATATCGGCGTCAGGGTCGTCAATAAAATCGACGACATCGAGGGCGACGTTGTCGTTACCAGCTCTCACGGTGTCAGCCCGGCACTGGAGGACGAACTGCGGAGTCGGCACATCGACGTTATCAGCACCACCTGCCCTTTCGTGCGCCGAGCCCAGATATCCGCCCGCCGACTGGCAGAATCGGGCTTCTTCGTCATCGTCTACGGTGACGCCCAGCACCCCGAAGTAAAAGGCATTCTCGGCTGGGCCAGGGGCCAGGGGCTGGCCACCCTTGATGAGAAACCCGTCGCCGCACTCGACCCACCGTCACGTCGACTCGGAATCCTATCCCAGACAACCCAGGTGCCGGCCTACTTTGCCGGGTTTACCAAGAAGATTATCGACCATGCACTGACCAAGGACTCCGAGATACGCATCATCGATACCATCTGCCACGACATACGGGAAAGGCAGGCCGCCGCCCTGGAACTGGCCCACCGGGCCGACATGATGCTGGTAGTCGGCGGACGCTCCAGCGCCAATACCAACCGCCTGGCCGAACTCTGCTCTCAGGTCACGGAGACACACCTCATCGAGACCGCCGAAGAAATTCAGCCCGCCTGGATTAAGGGTAAAAACCTTATCGGCGTCACCGCTGGCGCCTCTACCGCGGAGGAGAGCGTGGAGGAAGTGATGAAACGACTGCAAGACCTGTCCTCGCCTTGACGCAGGCACACGTCACTCCTTATAATTTAATCTGTATTTAACGGCATATCCGCTGACTTCGGGAATCTCTAAGATAACCCCAGATAAAACAGGACTTAATAAGATATTTTACCTTACCCGGTTTAGGGAGGGAGGAACGATACCTTGGATTACTTTTTGGATGAACAGCAGAAGACAATCAGGGACCTGGCCCGGAGGATTGCCGAGGAAAGAATACTGCCTGTCCGGGCGGAGCTCGATGAAAAAGAGGAGTTCCCCTGGGATATTGTCAAAGACCTGGCCGATGCCGATATGTTCCGCGTCTTTGTCCCGGAGGAATACGACGGATTGGGCGGCGGCTGCCTGGAACTGTGCCTGGTCGTGGAAGAACTCAGCCGGGTCTGCAGCGGGGTGGCGGTCACCTATGCGGCCAGCGCCCTGGGCTGCATGACCCTGATGGAGTACGGCACCGACGAGCAGAAACAGAAATTTCTCCCCGATATCGCCAGCGGTAAGAAGCTGACCGCCTTTGCCATAACGGAGCCTACCGCCGGCAGCGACGCCGGTAATATCAAGACGACGGCGGAAAAGGTCGAGGGGGGCTACCTGCTCAACGGCACCAAGCAGTTCATCACCAACGGCGGCGAGGCCGAGCTCTATACGGTCATCGCCCTGACGGATAAAACCAGAGGCGCCCGCGGCGCCAGCGCTATTATCGTGGAAAAAGACACTCCGGGCTTCACCTTCGGCAAGAAGGAAAAGAAACTGGGCATCCGCACTTCGGCCACCAGAGAGCTGGTCTTCAAAAACTGTCTGGTGCCGGAGGAAAACCTGCTCGGCAAGCCGGGCCTGGGCTTTATCCAGGCGATGCGGCTCTTTGACCGCTCCCGCCCGGGAATAGGGGCGCAGGCGGTGGGGCTGGCCCAGGGGGCTTTAGAAGCGGCCACGGACTACGCCCGGGAGCGCGTCCAGTTCGACCAGCCCATCATCTCCATGCCGGTTGTCCAGCACATGCTGGCGGACATGGCCATCCAGGTAGAAGCCGCCCGGGCGCTGGTCTATGCCGCCGCCAGGTATGTTGACAGCGGCGCCCGGAGCGTCACCGAGGAATCGGCCATGGCCAAGGTCTTCGCCTCGGATGCCGCCATGAAGGTAACCGTGGACGCCGTGCAGATTTGTGGCGGCTCCGGCTACATGCGGGACTACCCGGTCGAGAAAATGATGCGGGACGCTAAAATCCTGCAGATATACGAGGGCACCAACCAGATACTCAGAAACGCCATCGCCGTGAACCTGAGGAAGCGAAAGGCCAGAACGGCATGAACATTGTCGTCTGCCTGAAACAGGTGCCCGGCACCACCGAAGTAAAAATCGACCCCCAGACGAATACCCTTATCCGGCAGGGAATCGAGAATATCATCAACCCCTTCGATGCCTATGCCATCGAGGAAGGGGTACGACTCAAAGAGAAAGACGGGGGCAGGGTCACCGTTATCACCATGGGACCATCCCAGGCGGAAGCGGCGCTGCGGGAAGCCGTTTCCCTCGGGGCTGATGAAGCCGTCTTGCTGAGCGACCGCGCCTTCGCCGGCGCCGATACCCGGGCAACCGCCTATACCCTGTCGCGGGCTATTACTAAACTGGAAAAATGCGACCTCACCATCTGCGGGCGGCAGACCATCGACGGGGATACCGGTCAGGTAGGCCCGGAACTGGCGGAGATGCTGGACATACCCTTCGTCGCCTATGTCAGCCAGATAGAAGAGATAAGAGGCGGTTACCTGCGTTTGCGGCGGATGGTGGAGGAAGGGCATGAAGTCATCGAGACGACCCTGCCGGCCGTCATTACCGTCGCCAAGGAAATCAACGTGCCCCGCCTGCCCTCGCTGCGCGGCATCATGAGGTCGAAGAGCGCCGTCATCCCCACTTGGGGCATTCAGGAACTGGGCGTCGACGAAAGTATGGTCGGCTTGTCCGGCTCCTCCACCCAGGTAATAAAAGTGTTCTTCCCCCAGCGAGTCCACCATGCCGAGATGCTGGAAGGTCCCCTGGAAAAGCAGGTGGATACGCTGATTGACAGACTCAAGAATGCCGGTTTGTGCTAGGAATTTTTATTAATGGGAGTGAAGATAGACTTACTAAGATGCACGGGCTGCGGCGCCTGCACCCTCG
>DAOVRI010000140.1 GCA_030628245.1 Dehalococcoidales bacterium | reverse complement strand
GCGGTTAATTGGTATATATATTATACATTCAATAAAGTGCGAAGTCAAACAATTACCCGTAACGTTCTGTTCGGTTTTGGTGGTAGAACAGTTAGTATGTCATTGCGAGACCAATTTATTGGTCGTGGCAATCTCGATGACAGTAGTTTGGGATTGCTTCGCTTCGCTCGCAATGACACTCTACAACCAAATGCAAATAAAACCCTTTTTAGCTTGACAAGTCGAGCTACGATAAGTAACATAGGTTGCGGGCGTCTCATCAGACCGGCCTAATTGCCCCGTGTTGAGAAATATAAAATAGAGGAGGTTTCTTAAACATAATATAGCATAAGTAGTATCAACGGTACTTTATTAACTCGGGTATTTTCCGCCTGACTTACTAGTGTTTTTTCTACTTTAGATTCAACATTTTCTTTTCAACGCATTCAATTCCCCAATCATTCTTTCCGGAAAGAATTTCCCTAGGATTACCAACGCGTAAAGGAGGGCATTTATGATGAATACAAGCAAGAAACTCGGTATTAAAATTTTGATGGTTGCGCTTGGCGCTATACTTGTTCTGCTGCCGTTTATGGGCTGTGCTGAACCAGCGCCGGCACCAGCGCCAGCACCGGAACCAGCGCCAGCACCGGAACCAGCGCCAGCACCAAAACCGACTCTTATCTTCCATGACCTTAGCTGGGATAGTGTCCAGGTACACAACCGCATCGTCGCCTTCATTGCCGAGCATGGCTATGTCTATCAGTCAGAATTTATAGCTACTGAGACAGCTCCTGGATGGGTAGGTTTAAGAAAAGGCGAAATTAATATAAATATGGAAAGCTGGACAGAAAACATCCAGAAGGTCTATGACGAAGCCATCGCCTCCGGTGATGTGGTTGACCTGGGCAGCAACTTCCCTGATAGCTGGCAGGGATGGCTGGTGCCGACCTTTGTCATCAAGGGCGACCCGGCGCGGGGCATAGAGCCTATGGCTCCCGATTTGAAGTCAGTTGAGGATATGCCCAAATACTGGGAGCTATTCGAAGACCCTGAGGACCCGGCCAAGGGGCGCTTCATTAACTCCATCCCCGGCTGGCTATGCACGGAGATTAATTCTAAGAAGCTCGTGACTTATGGGCTGGATGAATACTATACTGACTTTCTCGCCGGCTCAGACGCTGCCCTCTCTGGCTCTATGGCGGCCGCCTACGAGAAAGGAGAGCCGTGGTTCGGCTACTACTGGTCGCCGACCTGGGTTCTGGGAAAGCTTGACATGACCCCGCTTGAGGAGCCACCCTTTGATGCGAGCCTATGGGGGACCACCTATGGCTGTGCCTTTGCCCCCACTCAAGTCAATATTATAGTCAATTCCAGTCTCCTGGACAGCGCCCCTGAGATAGTGGAGTTTCTGCGTAAGTATGAAACCACTAACGCTCAGAACAATAAAGTGCTAGCCTATATGCAGGCAAGTGAGGCAAGCACTGAAGAGGCTGCCATCTGGTTCCTGAAGGAATACGAGGATATCTGGACCACCTGGGTACCCAAGGACGTTGCGGATAAGGTTAAAGCGGCCCTTCCCTGATATTGAGAACCGACAGTTAAAGGAGTAAGCGCTTTGAGTGATAAGGGCCTCGCAACGGCCGATGAGGTCTGTGTTGAGGTTAGTGGATTATGGAAAATTTTTGGCCATAATCCTGAAGCCATACTTGAATCAGAAGAAACACGCACCGCCGCCAAAGAGACCCTCCATGAAGAGACGGGCTGTGTGGTGGCGGTGCGGGACGTTTCTTTTAAAGTAAATAAAGGGGAACTCTTCGTTATCATGGGTCTTTCCGGCAGCGGCAAGTCCACGCTCATTCGGTGTGTACTCCGCCTTATCGAGCCCACGGCGGGGAAAATCCTGATCAACGGGGAAGATGTCTGCGGGTACGACAATAAACAACTGATTAATCTACGCCGCCACTCCACGGGCATGATTTTCCAGCATTTCGGTCTCTTCCCCCATCGCAGCGTTCTTGACAATGCCGCTTATGGATTGAAGGTAAGAGGGGTAGCCAAGGAAAAACGCTACGAAATAGCGCGTGAAGTGCTCAATAAAGTAGGGTTAAAGGGGTGGGAAAACTACCTTCCGAGCGCCCTGAGCGGCGGTATGCAGCAGCGGGTGGGAATCGCCAGGGCTCTGGCAAATGACCCCGATATCCTGCTGATGGACGAACCTTTCAGCGGTCTGGACCCGTTGATAAGACGCCAGATGCAGGACGAACTCATCGCTTTGCAGTCGGAAGTTCACAAGACCATCCTGTTCGTAACGCACGACCTTGATGAAGCCCTGAAACTGGGCAACCACGTCGCCATCATGAAAGACGGCGACATTATCCAGATGGGCACGCCGGAAGAGGTGATTACCTCTCCGATTAACGGGTATGTCCGTTCCTTCGTCCAGGACGCTTCGCCGACCAAGGTGGTGACTGCCAGCAGTATCATGGAGCAACCCAACGTTTTGCTGTATGAATGGCAGGGGCCTAAAGCGGCTATGCACCTGCTCCGGACCAATCATCTGGACGAAGTCTTCATGGTGGACCGCGCCGGCAAGCTGCGGGGACTGGTGACATTGGAACGTTTGATAGAGCTTTTTCGCAAAGGTGAAGAGTCCCTCGCCGGAGCGGTGGATACCGATTTCGTCACCGCTACTGCTGATGCCGTTCTGGAAGACCTGTTCCCCCTGGCTGCTTCAACCGGTCATCCTATTGCCGTCGTTGATGAAGACGGAAAATTCCTTGGAGAGATATTCGATAGCACTATTATGATCAGCTTGATTCAGGGGCGGGGCGAAGAGGATACCGGGAGTACCACCACCCGGGCGAACGGCAAGGACGAAAACCTGTAAAAGACCACCGGATTGGAGATAAAAACCGAGGAGTCAAATTACTATGCTTGAATTCCCGGAATTTATTCATTTCCCATTAGCAGAATGGATCGATGCCATCATGCACTGGGTACTAACGAACTGGGGGGTTTTCTTTGATGCGGTTGGCGATTCTATTTTGTTAGTACTGCTTTACATTGAGCGGTTTCTCCTGTGGATGCCCTGGTTCGTAGCAGTGTTATTAGTAGGACTACTTGCCTGGCGCGTTATGCGCCACTGGTTGGCGGGGGTGGTAATGGCGGCATTCCTGATAGTAATCGGTAGCTTTGGCTACTGGGACCTGTCCATGATGACGCTGGCCATTATAATTGCGGCGGTAATTATTTCTCTGGCAGTTGGCATTCCGGTAGGTATAATTATGGCAAAAAATAATCGGGTTGAGGCCATTATTAGACCGGTGCTGGATGCCATGCAGACAATGCCGAGCTTTGTTTATCTTATTCCGGCATTGATGTTGTTTGGCCTGGGTAAGGTGCCGGCGGTATTCGCTACTATTATCTATGCCGTACCACCCGTCATCCGCCTGACCAATGTTGGTATTCGGCAGGTACCGCAGAGCATAGTTGAGGCTGCTCAAGCCTTCGGCTCTAATGGCAGGCAGGTACTGTTTGAAGTTCAAATACCTCTGGCCATTCCTTCGATTATGGTAGGTATCAACCAGACGACGATGATGGCGCTGGCGATGGTGGTTATCGCGTCCATGATCGGCGCCAGAGGCCTGGGACTGGAGGTGCTGCTGTCAATCAATCGAATCGAGGTAGGCCGCGGTTTTGAAGCGGGACTCAGTATCGTGTTACTGGCAATTATTATCGACCGGATAACTCATGCCATGGCTGCCAGGCAGGAGTATACGATATCAAGCTGAAAAGTTTCAGGTTTCTTGCGCCAGCCGTCATGCCGGAAGTCCGGGCGGCATTCCAGGCTATCATAGACTATGGTAAAGAGATGGCGGAGTGGTCGGTACCGATAGCGGAGTTCAACCGTGAAGCTCTGGCAGCTGGCTACCCATCGTTTTCTGGCGGCCAGTCCCATGCCCCGTTTGACATCCTGGCTGATACCCTGCGGGGGACCCGGGGAATCTTCATAGATATGTACCGTCAGCCGGATAAACTTCAGGAAGCTATGGAGATATTGACGCCGATTAACATCGATTGCGGGGTGGAGATGGCAAATGCCTCCGGCAGGCCGATAGTATTTTTTGCACTACATAAGGGCGACGATACCTTCATGTCGGATAAGCAGTACGAGCAGTTCTACTGGCCTGCGTTAAAAAAGGTCATCATGGGATTGATTGACGAGGGTTGTGTGCCGCTGTTGTTCGCCGAGGGCCGCTATAATAATCGGCTGGCAATCATTAAAGACTTGCCAAGAGGTGCTGTGTTGTGGCATTTCGACCAGACAGATATGACCAGAGCCAAGGAAATCCTCGGCGATACCGCCTGTATCGCCGGAAATGTGCCCTCCTCGCTGCTGCGCACGGGTACCCCCCAGGCGGTTAAAGAATATTGCCGCCAACTCATTGAGGTCTGTGGTAAAGGCGGCGGTTTTATACTGACCGGAGGGGCCAGTATCGATAAGGGGAATCCAAATAATCTACGCGCCATTATAGAAGCTGCCAAGGAATACGGCGTGTATAAATAGAATGAAGCAGTTGTCGGAAAGCTAAAAAACGGAATGTCACAATCCGTCACATTGTGCAATCTAATAAACGAACGATTTTACTGCGGCGGAAACCTAAGAAAGGAAAAAGCCCAATCCGTACCCTGCCTTTGACATTATTGGGGAAATCGTATATGGTGCATAAAACACCTATTAGAAAGGGAGGTCTATATGGTTCAAGCGTGTTGTGTAAAATGTCGAGCTAAAAAAGAAATGAAGGATGCCAAAAACATTACCATGAAGAATGGCAAGCCGGCGACTCAGGGCGTATGCCCGAGCTGCGGTACGAAAATGTTCAGAATCGGCAAGAGCTAGACT
>DAOVRI010000155.1 GCA_030628245.1 Dehalococcoidales bacterium | reverse complement strand
GTCCTGACATTCGCCTTGGTCGCGATGTTCATACCCAGCCAGCCGGACAGCGCCGAGGTGACGGTGCCGGCCAGATAGCCTATGGCAACGTAAGGCTTGGGTTCGATGAAAACAGCCAGAACGACAAATACCACGACCGTAAATACCGTGAGCGTCAGGAACTCGCGGCGTAAAAAGGCCATGGCGCCCTGCCGTATGGCATAGGATATCGACTTCATCCTCTGGTTGCCTTCGCTCTCGCGCAGGATTGTGGCGGTCAGGTAACCGACGAAGGCCAGTCCCAGAACAGCCCCGACTATAACCAGTAGTTTCATTAACCATTCGTCCATAAGCGTACCTCCTGGAGTGTATTTACCGTTTCAGTATAAAAATAAAAGGAGGCCGTAACAACCCCCTTTATTTTAAGTAGCGTTATATCGAAAGGCTTTCTATCCATCAGGTTTTAGGCAGTTTATCATAATTTCAATTTCAGGTCAATAAAAAATATGTATCAGGAGACGGATTATCGCCCCCTGTTGATAATAGCGATTATTTCTTTTCCGTATTTGTTGACCCATCTTTCGCCGAATCCTTTGATACCGTTCAGTTCTTTAATCGTGGACGGGCGCAGCTTGATAATCCGTTTCAGCCACGAATTGCGGGCGACAATGAAGGGCGCCAGATTCTCTTCGTTGGCTTTATGGTTTCTCCATTCGGTCAAAGAGTCGTAAATCTCCTGCTCGATACTATCGAGTCCGGGTTCTTCATGGTGAATGGGCTCTTCGCCTTCATGTGGTAAATCGGTTTGCGTCGAGTCTAATTGTTGAGGATTTCCCCGCTGAAACTCCGCCAGTCTGTTTTCCAGCGCTTTCTGCCTCATCGCCAGGGTGAGGTCGCTGCGCGTCCTTTCCAGCACACCCCGTACCATGTCGGTAGTCCGGCGCAGGCCACCGGTGATGGCATCGGGGAAATCTATGGTAACGAGGATGCTGTAAATATCATCCATGACATTAAGCAACTCCTCGCCCCGGGACAGGTCGCCCTGCCGCATGGCGTCGAGCAGGTAGCGCCGTATCTCGCCGACCGCTTCGCCGAGGCCGTTAAGATAAGCGGCGGTATCAACCCCCAGCTCTTTGGGACCGGGTATCGACTTGCCTGTTACCAGCGCCAGCGTGATTTTAGCCTCGGATAGTTCCTTATGGGCATCTCTGATGATGCCGGTACCGTTAAGCTCGCTGCAGTCTTTAACCACTTTCTCGGCGTCGTCCAGCATGCTGTGGGCTGTTTTTATTAATTCATCTGCCTTTTTAAATTCCTGCCGGTGCACGGCACGTATGGCATTGCCGCTGTACCGTATTGCGTCCCGGCAGAGCGGCAGCATTTTCTCCCTGGCTTCATCCTTAGCCGATAGGTCCTTACGTGCCTGTTCTGATATAGATTCCAGATTACTCAATGTTTTCCTCTTCGATAACATTTACCAGTTGCTTCGTTGCCTCTTCAATGTCCGCAGCTCCCATGACGGCGCTGATTACGGCTGCGGAGTCAGCCCCGGCCTTCAGGACCTCGCGCAAATTACTCTTATTAATACCACCAATCGCCACAATTGGCAAATCTACCGCCTGCCGCATCTCCTTTGTTCTTCCCGGTCCCACTACTTTAGCGGTTGCTTTGGTAGCCGTAGCGTATATCGAGCCGACACCGAGATAGTCGGCGCCTTCCGAGCGGGCAGTCCTGGCTTCTTCTACGGTACGTGCCGAGGCGCCCAGTATTTTATCGATGGGCAACAAACGCCGTGCCGTTGCCACCGGCAAATCGCCCTGTCCCACATGCAGTCCGTCAGCATCGACCGCCAGTGATACTTCGAGGCTATCGTTAACGATGAAAAGGACATCATGCTCCGAGCATAGTTTTTTCAATACTGCGGCGATGGACAGGAATTCCCCAGCGCTGTGCTCCTTATCCCTCAGCTGTATCACCTTCGCCCCACCCCGGATTACCTGCGCGGCAATTTCGGCCGGACTGCGTCCCTCTAAAAACGCCGTGTCGATAATTACATAGAGTCCGGTCAGGCGTTTCAATTTATCCTGACGCAGAATTCTGGAAAGCAGGTCTTTTTCTATTGTATACAGGGCAAATCGCGCCTGTTTGTATTTATCCGACTCCAGCGAAATATCAGGTGCTTTGGCTGTTTCTTCCATGACCCGCAGCGATTCCTGCACCCGCCGGGCATTGGCGATAACAGCCTCCTTCACGTCGCGCTGCTTCTCTTCTCCCGCCGCTTGCATATCGGCGCCGACATCGCCCTCCGAATCCCTCGCGTTGATAAGCTGTTCCTGCAGCTGTAAATCGATATCCAGCGTCCCGTGCCGCATATCTTTCAACTGCTGCGTTAAGTTCGTGTCATTGAGGGAGAGGCGAGCGAACTCTTCGAGGACGCGCAGTCCTTCGCCGATTCGATTTAAATTCGCATCGATAATACGCAGGGTTTCCTTCGGTATTGCTTTCATGGTTGCAGTGCCTCGGTGGTTAATTCTAGCACAGCCGTGTCGGCGGGTAAAGAGAGACTTTATCACGATTCTTCGACGGCGTTTTCGATAATTTCGATTCGCGATACCTTGCCTTTGCTGTCCATCTGTATGGCGACCACATCTATGCGCCAGGATGCGGGAAGGTTGCTGCGGTTCTGGCCGTAGTGAGCGGCGACCGTTCTCAGCCTTTCCATCTTGGTCGGCGTTATCGACTCTTCCGGAGTGCCGAATTTAGTGCTTTTCTTCGTTCGTACTTCGACGAATACCAGAGTGTCTTCCTGCCGTGCGATTATGTCAATCTCGCCCCCGGGACAGCGGTAATTCGTCTCCACGATTTGGTAGCCGTTCTTGCCGAGGAAATCGCAGGCCAGTTTCTCGCCGAGTATGCCGGTTTCGCGTCGTTTCATCGTTCTAGACCCACCATCTCTCTTAACGGCCGGAAAGACCGGCGGTGCATCGAACATGGCCCTATTCTACGCAGGCAGTCGATATGTTCCCTGGTGCCGTAACCCTTATGCCCGGCAAAGCCATATCCGGGGTAGTCGCCGTCCATCTCCACGACCATGCGGTCGCGGGTAACCTTGGCGATAATTGAGGCACACGCTATCGAGAAGCAGATACCGTCACCATTGACGATTCCCTTTTGGGGCAGTGACATCTCCGGGATACGGAAATAGTCTATAAGGAGATACTGCGGTTCCGGTATCAGCTGTTGTATCGCCGCTATCATTGCCAGTCGGGTGGCCGGCGCTATCCCGATAGAATCTATAACATCATTCGACTGTATGCCGATACCCACCGAAATAGCTGCCTCGCTGATACATCCGGAGAGATACTCCCGGTCTTTCGGGCGTAGCTGCTTGCTGTCCCTGACCCGGCTCCGCCAGCGCGCCCTGAAATTTTGTGGTAACATGACGGCCGCGGCTACCACCGGCCCCATTAAAGCCCCCCGCCCCACCTCATCCACCCCGGCGATAAACAGGTAACCCTGCGACCTGAGCAGCTTCTCTTCGGTAAATGACGGCTTCCGGCGAGTATTTATCTACCTCACCTCCTTATTATCTTACAACCCACCCCCTGTATCCCCCTCCCTTTCCAAGGGAGGGGGATTTTTACGTAAGAGGGACTTCGTCCCTCTATAACTCCCTGTAATTTTATACTTCGCCCCTCTTAGACTCCCCTTTTACCTCGGAAGTAGCCTGCTCACTCTCTGCCAGATTATGCCGGCTATTGTCTCTTTGCTTTGTGTAGCGTCCACCACCAGCCAGCGTTCCGGCTCGGTCTCCGCCAGCTTTTTATAGCCTTCCCTGACGCGCTTGTGAAATTTTGAGGATTCTGTTTCAAAACGGTCTTTGTTTTTCTCCCCCTTACGTGCCAGCCCCTCTTCGACCGGCATGTCCAGTAAAATAGTTAAATCGGGCACCAGTCCCTGTGTGCCGACCCCGTTGACCGCGACCACTGTGGCCATATCCAGCCCGCGCCCGTATCCCTGGTAAGTCGTGGTGGAGTCGGCGTAGCGGTCGCAGATAACATTAACACCCTTCTCAAGATTGGGACGGATTACTTCCTCGACCAGCTGGGCGCGGGAGGCGTTAAAGAGCAGCAGTTCCGCCATCGGAGAAATATTTATGTCCTGCGACCATTTGAGCAGGCGGGTTATTTTCTTGCCGAGGGCGGTTACGCCCGGTTCATGGGTGAGTATTACCGGGACAGCCAGTTTTGACAGGCGCCGGTAGAGCCGCTTCGACTGAACACTCTTGCCACAACCCTCACCCCCCTCAAAGGTAATGAATAGGGCCATAATCTACCTTCCTGTCTCAGTCGTTTTGCCCGGAGGGTTCTTTATAAATCCTCACCCTTCTATTCGGGTCTCTGCCGGAGCTGTGTGAATCAAGTTCGCTACGCTGGGCGATGAGGTGCTGCAAACGGCGGATGTAAGAGCTCTGCGGACTCAACTCGATAGCTTCCTCGCCCTCTTTTACCTGCTCCACGGCTTCTTCGGCTTCACCGAGCGCAGCCTTAAAACTATCGGCCTTATCACTTTCTCTCAGTGGATAGAGAGTACTCAGCAGTTGCCGCATCTGTGGTGGGGTGTTGCTCCTGAGAACGTAGACAGGCAGGTGAGCATTTTCGGCGTCCCTTACCTTCTGCGGTCGGCGGCGATAGTAGTTC
>DAOVRI010000033.1 GCA_030628245.1 Dehalococcoidales bacterium | reverse complement strand
TCCACGGCAAACATACCGTGAAAGAAGTTGGAGGTACCCCCGAGAGAGCGCTCTTTTTCAAAAACAACGACCCTGGCACCACCCTCCGCCAGGGTTACCGCCGCCGCCAGACCCGAAACACCGGAGCCGATTACCACAGCTCCGGCTTCCGCCGGTATTCTATTCATTTTCCCCCTCCTTAGCTATCAGCTGAATAATAATAACATATTAAAAAGTTTATCAGTAATTACCCCAGAACTTAACAGACGTAATTTTCGTCCTCAGGTCACATTGCAGACAGCGCCTGGATTCCTGAGTCGCCGCTTCTTCATCGATGTCCCGAACCACCTTGCAGAAGCTATTTACCCGTTCTTCCGGGGGAATGCAGGTTTCTTCACACCGGTTTATAAAGGCAAACCCTTCCTCCAGTCCGAGGACTTCCTCAAGCTCAGGGCCGGCAACCAGTTTTTCATCAATAATACCATTACCCTCCAGATATTTATCCGTGGCGATGGCGGCTTTTCTGCCGGAAGCTATAGCTTTAATTACCGACGACGTGCCGGATACAGCGTCCCCGGCGGCAAAAACCCCTTCTTTACTCGTACCAAAGGTAAACGAGTCCACCTCGATAAGATTGTTGGACCCCGTGTCCAGCCCGAAGCCCTGCGGAATTTCCGGCCGCTGTCCGATGGCGAATATCACGGTATCCGCTTCCAGGATATGCCCGGAATTCTCGATTACTTCAATGCTGGGGTTTTTATCTTCGTCAAAGCTGAGTGAGGCTACATCGAGGAATTCCACACCGGTAATTACACCGTTTTCACTCAAAATTCGGGTAAAGCTTTTAGCAGGATGAATAACAATTCCCTCCTCTTCTCCCTGACTGACTTCATCGTCCGAGGCTGGCATATCCTCCCGGCTTTCAAGGCAGGCCAGGTGCACCTGCCCGGCACCGAGCCGCCGCGCCGCGCGGGCACAGTCGAAGGCAACATTACCACCACCCAGGACCATTACTTTACTCCCAATGTCAACTTCATGCCCCAGGTTTATTTCCCTCAGAAAATCGACGCTTATCAGCACGCTTTTATTATCCGCCCCGGGGACCGGGAGCTTCTGACCTTTATGAGTACCGACGGCGACAAGCACGGCATGAAAGCCCGCTTCAAAAAGCGCGTCAATCGAGTCGACTTTTATACCGGTCTTTATCTCCACACCCCGGTTTACGATGTCCTTGATTTCGCCATCCAGTACGTTCCTAGGGAGCCGGTATTCGGGGATTCCAAAGCGCATCATGCCGCCGGCAAAAGGCAAAGACTCGAAGACGGTGATGGCATGACCCTGATTGGATAGATAGTAAGCCGCGGTCAGGCCGGAGGGCCCGGACCCGATTATAGCTACCTTTTTCCCGGTTGCAGACTTCTTGTTTGAATTCCCCTCCCACACTCTATGCTCATCATGTTCCGCTGCAAAGCGCTTCAGTTCCCTGATGGAAACGGGCTCGTTTAATTCACTCCTCCGGCAGACATCCTCACAGATACGGTCACACACATAACCGAGCACTCCGGGAAACGGCACTTTCTCTCTGATAACAGCTGCGGCGGCGGAATAGTCTTTTTCCTTGATAAAGCGAATGTATCTCGGCACATCTATCTCGGCGGGACAGGTGTACCGGCAGGGGATTAAGGCGGCCTTCCGGGTTTTCCCCCTGGCAAGCTCTTTCTTATCCTGAATAGCGCCGGTAGGACAGACTTCAGCGCAGGCGCCGCAAAATCGACAGCCGGAATCGGCGAGCGGTAAATCCGCAGCGGTTCCGGTTAGCGTTTCTTTCCCTTTCTTTATATAAAACAGGACTCCCACGCCGCGGAGCTCGTGGCAGACTCTGACGCACCGTCCGCATACCACGCATTTATTAGGGTCATGTACAAAAAGCGGATTGCCGGTATTGAGCGGCAGCAATTTCGAGCGCCTCTTTACACTCAAATCCTCGCAACCCAGATACTGCTTTAATGATTGAAGTTCACAGTTGAGATACTTATCGCATGTGCCGCAATCCGCCGGATGCCCGGCAAGCATCAGTTCCATGGCAAGTCGGCGCATGGAGTCGATTTTCTCGGTTTTCGTCCTGACTATCATGCCGTCTTCAGCGGGTGTTACGCATGACGGGGGCAGTCCTTCAATGCCTTCGACCTCTACAATGCACAACCGGCAGGCTCCGATGGGGGGCAGGTCGGGGTGATGGCAGAGATGCGGAATGTAGATTCCCGCATCGAGCGCGGCCTCGAGTATGCTTTTCCCCTTTTGCGTCTCAACGTCACGGCCATCAATATTCAGTTTTATCATTTCCTTAACCGACATTTCTTCTCGAGGTTCAGTGACTGGCATTTGCAGAACACCTTTTTTCTGTAATATGGGCGTCATAATCCCTGCGGAAAAGTTTTATACTGCTTAATACCGGGTCTGGTGCCGTCCGGCCAAGACCGCAGATACTGCCGTTTTTCATTCCTTCGCCCAGCTCGACCAACAGGTCCAGGTCTTCGTGTTTCCCCTTGTTCTCGGCAATATCGTTTAAAATATCCGACATCTGGTAGGTCCCCTCCCGGCCGAAAACGCATTTACCGCAGGACTCGGCCTGGAGGTAAGACATGACGTCCCGGGCCATCTCAACGGCACAGGAATCACTACCGTAGACTTCGATTGTTCCCGAACCCATAATGCCTCCGGCTTCATTCATCGTTTCATAGTCGATGGTAATATCCAGAGAGTCGCCGGTAAAATAACAACCCGTCGGACCGCCGAACTGTACGGCTTTAATGCCCTTCCCGTTTAATACTCCGCCGCCTATATCCACCACTACAGTACGGAGCGTCGTTCCAAACGGGACCTCGACAGTATACTGATGAACCACATTGCCGGATAGAGTAATAATCTTGGTACCCCGGCTCCGTTCTGTGCCGATGCCGGAGTACCATGCCGCGCTATTCTGAAAGATAGCCGATACGTGGGACAGGGTCTCTATGTTATTAACCAGGGTTGGCTTACCTTCAAAGCCGCTTACGGCGGGATAAGTGGTACGCAGGTAAGGCATCGCCTGCTTGTTCTCAAGGAAACGAATGAGTGCCGTTTCTTCGCCTGAGACCAGGGAGGATTCTATCTCTTTAATCTCGATATCGCATTTAAAATCTGAATCCAGAATGTTATCGCCCAGCAGGCCATAGTTTCTCATTTGCTCCAGTGCCTTCCTGAGCCTTTTTATGGCGGTTTTGTACTCGGAATTAACACAGATAAAACCACGGCAAGCGCCAATGACGCAGGCACCAATTAACATACCTTCCAGAACGGAATGAGGGTCACTCTCTATCAGTAATCGGGCCGTACGTGCTCTGGGGTCCGCATCCATGCCATCACAGATGATATATTTTTCACCTGCCTCAGTATCATGGCAGATTTTCCATTTTTCGGCGGTAGAGTAACCTCCTCCCCCCCTGCCTCTCAATCCGGACTTTTTCAGTTCCCCGATTACATCCGTCCGGCTCATTTGTAGAACACTGGACAGTCCGCTGTAACCCTGTCCGCACAGGATATACTCGTTAATACTCTCAGGTTCGATATACCCACAATTCCGTAAAGCTATTCTGTTCTGCAAGTTGAACACGGGCATGTCGCCGCTATCGGGGATACCGTCTATTTTCTCGCCGCCGATGCTGTAAAGAGCCAGGTCCGGCCCGGGATTATCCCCTGATAAATAGCCATTTACCAGCTCTGAAGCTGTTTCGGGAGTAATATTACGGTATAAGATAGCGGGTCTGCCTGGCTTTTCGATTAATACGACAGGCTCGAAGTCATACAACCCGGAAGAACCGGCAGCGATGACTTTTGCTTTTATACCGCATCTATCGATATCCTGTTGAAATCGATTAAGTACATCTGCAGAAGCAGGATGGTCGGCTGACGCTCCAACACGAACCTTGATGCAATTTTTATCTTTCGGGTAATCGCATTCTAACTCAGCTTTAGCGCGAATTTGCTCAAGATTCATTGATGTTCCTTCTTACAGAAAACACGGCCGGAGCCGATGTGAAAGCCGAGTATTATACAAATACAATGCACAAAAAATACCCGGTGCCTGCCATTGCATTATTATGTTTTATTATTTAGCTACCTGTCAATCGTCCCTCCGAAAGGGTTGACAACAACATGGTGAGGAAGTATAATGTAAATGAGCATATGACCATAATTATCTGTCATTTATTTATTAAATTGTGGACATATAACATAATTTGTGAGGATAATGCTTCATGGGAAGACAACCACGATGGCGTCGGGTAGGCTCTTTGCCCCAGGTGACCTACTTCAAGCCTGCGGGCGTACCCCTGGCTAATATTCAGGAAGTACGCCTTTCTATTGAGGAGGCTGAGGCGATTCGGCTGAAGGATGTAGAAGGTCTTGAGCAGGATGCCTGCGCTCAGAAGATGAGCGTGTCCCGCTCTACCTTCGCCCGAATTTTACTCGCGGCGCGTCAGAAGATGGCTGATGCTATTCTCAACGGAAAGGCTATAAGAATCGAAGGCGGTAACTATGAGATGGCAATACGCCACTTCCGCTGTGGCAACGGTCATGAGTGGGAGGTGCCTTTTGAAGTTATGACAAAGCAACCGCCGGAAATCTGCCCTACCTGCAATACGTCGGACATCATGTCGCTGTGGCCCTGGAGTCCTGGCTTGAATATGGCCGGCCAGAGTAGACAATTCAGAGGCGGACGAAATCACGGAAGAGGAGGTGATTGAAATGCCATTTGGAGATGGAACCGGACCACGGGGAATGGGACCAATGACCGGCAGGGGAGCCGGCTACTGCACCGGCTATAGACAGTCGGGCTTTACCAACACGATGCCGGGAAGAGGCTGGTTCAACTTAGGTCGCGGCCTGGGTCGCGGCCGAGGGCGCGGCATAGGCCGACGCGTGTCCAGCCCGTTCTTATCCTATCCTCGCTGGTAAATACTCAAATTGAAATATTTATAAAGGAGGCGAAAGAAATGCCTAATGGATTTGGACGAGGAGGAGGCTCCGGCCGTGGCTTCGGCGGCGGCATGGGCTTTGGCTTCCGTGGCGCTTCTCCACCCTGGCCTTATATCGGTCGCGGTAGAGGAGGGCTGCCCAGATGCGGTTACTTCATTGGCGGCGCTGGCACACCGGCACCACAGTCTTACAGTCCTTCTTTCTACCCGGGAATGCCAGCCGCTCCGGGGTACGCACCCCACCCGCCCAGTATGACCCGAGATGAAGAACTTAACTATCTGAAAGACCAGGCGGAGGCGATAAAGGGTCAGCTGGAGGGAATAGATTCCCGGATGCGTGACCTGGAACCAGAAGAGTAAAGAGCGAAATCGTATGAACTAAAGGAGGTGCACTATGCCAGGATTTGATGGAACTGGCCCTAATGGAATGGGACCAATGACGGGAGGCGGCAGAGGCTTCTGCAGTCCCTTGGGAGTGGGAGCCGGCTTGCGCAGGTATGACTTCCCACCCAGAGCAACCTACGCTTATCCACGCTACGGGGCGTATGGTTTTCAGCCGTTCGCTCCGCGGATGTCCCGCGAGCAGGAAATTGAATTCCTGAAGAACGAGTCCCAGGCTCTCAGGGACGAGCTCAAGGAACTGGAGACCGAGATAGGCAAGCTCTCGACCGGGAAGGAATAAGGAGGTACTATGAAGATTGCTATTTCAGCCAGCGGCCCCAATCTCGATGCCGAGGTAGACCCCCGGTTCGGACGCTGCCAGTATTTTATCATCGCCGAACCGGAAACGATGGAGTTTGAGGCTATCAATAATTCCAGTGCCAGTGCCGCTGGCGGAGCAGGCATCTCGGCGGCGCAGTCGATTGTCGATAAGGGTGTCGTGGCGGTTCTTACCGGTAACTGTGGCCCCAATGCCCACCAGGTGCTGGTATCTGCCGGTATCCCGATAATAACCGGCGTAAGCGGAAAGATAGGGGATGTCATCAAGGACTACCGCGCCGGTAATTACGAGGCCAGCACCCAGGCCAACGTTCCCGACCACTTCGGGATGGGGTCGCCCGGCATGGGAGGTACCTCCGGCATGGGAGGAGGTCGTGGTATGGGTGGAGGCATGGGAGGAGGTCGCGGTATGGGTGGAGGCATGGGAGGAGGTCGCGGTATGGGCAGAGGTATGGGAGGTGGCATGGGAGGCGGTATGGGTGGAGGCATGGGTATGGGGGCCGGAATGGTGCCGCCGGCAGGTCCGACGCCTCAGCCCCAGAACCCGGAGCAGGAGGTTCAGGCACTGAAAGCCCAGTCGCAGGCACTGGCTGAGCAGCTGGCTGAAATTCAGCGGCAGATTAAAAAACTCGAAGATAAAACTGGATAATATTAATTTTGCCTTTTTGGAAATACGCAAGGGACAAAGAGGTGACTGGCGAAGAGACGATTATATGATAATATCCGTTGCCAGCGGTAAAGGCGGGACGGGCAAGACACTGGTAGCCACCAGCCTGGCCCTTTCCTTGAAAGATACAGAGAGCGTGCAGCTTCTCGACTGTGATGTCGAGGAGCCCAACGACCACGTGTTTGTGAAACCGGTTATTACCGGCAGTGAACCGGTACATATGCTGGTTCCCACAGTGGCCGAGGATAAATGCACCTACTGCGGCAAATGCGCCGAGGTATGTGCCTATAAAGCTATTGCCGTAATTACCGACCATGTGCTGACCTTTCCCGAACTCTGCCATAGCTGTGGCGCCTGCAGTTATCTCTGCCCGGAGAAGGCCATCACCGAAGAGGGCAGGGAAATAGGTATTTTGGAATTGGGGCAATCAGACGGTCTCAGTTTTATCCACGGCATACTTAATGTTGGCGAGGCCATGGCACCCCCGGTTATCAGAAAGGTAAAAGAACATGCCCGTAATGATGGTACCGTCATTATTGATGTTCCGCCGGGCACGTCCTGCCCGGTGGTGGAAGCCATCAAGGGAAGTGACTTCTGCCTCCTGGTAACCGAGCCGACTCCCTTCGGGCTTAATGACCTTGTCCTGGCGGTGGAGACGGTGCGGGAGCTCGGCATTCCCTGCGGTGTTGTCCTCAACCGCGCCGGCGTCGGCGATACCAAAACAGAAGAATACTGCGCGAAAGAAAATATACCTATACTCCTTACGATACCACTGGATATGGAAATCGCCCGTCTGTACTCGCGGGGCGTCCCTCTGGTAAAAGGGCTGCCGCAGTGGAAGGAGAGTTTCCTGGGGCTTTTCGACAGAGTCAAGGAGCAGATAAATGGAAGAAATCGTAATACTGAGCGGTAAAGGTGGCACCGGCAAGACCAGCATCGTTGGCTCGCTGGCGGCCCTGGCCAAGAACAAGGTGCTTGCCGACTGCGATGTTGATGCCGCCGACCTCCATCTGCTGCTCAGTCCTTCCGTAAAACAGGAAACCGAGTTCTGGAGCGGGCAGGTAGCCCGCATAGACGAGCACAAGTGCAACGAGTGTTTCCTGTGCCAGGACATGTGCCGCTTTGATGCCATTAAAGATTTCAGGGTCGACCCCGTCTCCTGCGAGGGATGCGGGTTCTGCTCCCATATATGCCCGGTTGAAGCCATAACCATGGAAGATAATATGTCCGGGCACTGGTTTATCTCCGATACCAGATACGGTCCCCTGGTTCATGCGCGGCTGGGAATCGCTCAGGAGAACTCGGGCAAACTGGTAGCCCAGGTGAGGCAGCAGGCTAAAAAAATAGCCGGGGAGCAGGGCCTGGACTATATCATCAGCGACGGCCCGCCGGGCATCGGCTGTCCGGTAATTTCATCACTGTCCGGAGCCAGCCTGGCGCTTCTGGTCACCGAGCCCACGCTCTCCGGGATACACGACCTGGAGAGAGTGCTTGGGGTCTGCCGCCACTTCGGCATCCCCGCTGTGGTTTGTATCAATAAGTACGACCTCAATGAGGAAAATACCCGAAAAATCGAGGACTATTGCCGGAGTCAGGATATAGAAGTAGCTTCCAGAATTCCGTTTGATAATGCCGTAACCGAGGCGCTGGTGCGTGGCGTGCCGATAGTAGAGTATGGCGATGGCAGGGTCTCGCAGGAAATAGAGAAGTTATGGCAGAATATCTCCAAGATGCTGGAAGATGCCAGAAAGAAGTGATAAAGCTTGCCTATCTATGAATATGAGTGTAAGACATGCGGAGAGCGCTTCGAGCTACGCCGCGGCATGAGCGATAGCGACAGTGATATAAAATGCCCCAATTGCGGGGCAGAAAATCCGCGCCGTGTTCTCTCAAGCTTTGCCACGGGTTCCGGCGGCTCCTGCGCCCCGGGGGCATCTACCTGAAGCATCGGACGGTGAGGCAGTTTGCCCCAGTAGAAATTATTTCAGTGGAAAATAGAGGAGGGAAACCCATGGCAACCGAGGAGCAAGTAAGGCAGACCCTGGAAACAGTACTGGTACCTGCCGTCAAACGCAGCGTAGTCGGGATGAACCTGGTAAGTGAGGTCTCCACTTCCGATAAGAAGGTAGACGTCGTTCTGGCATCAACCGGCCTGATTCCGGGCGCGCAGGACTGGATAAAAACCAAGGCCAGGGAAGCTATTGAGAAGCTGCCTGGAGTCAGTGAGGTGAAGGTCGAATATATTGATGCCAAGGCAAAAGACCTTAATAAAATCGACCATATTATCGCTGTGATGAGCGGCAAGGGAGGTGTGGGCAAGTCTCTAATTTCAAGCCTGGTTGCCATCGCGCTGAAGCGTAAGGGCTATGAGGTAGGCATTATGGATGCCGATATCACCGGGCCGAGTATACCCAAGATGTTTGGCATCAATCTACCGCCAAGCGGGAATGAAAGCGGCATGCTGCCGGTACTCTCAAAATCGGGCATAGAGGTCATGTCGATTAACCTCCTTCTCCCCAGCGAGGACGATGCTGTTATCTGGCGCGGCCCTCTCATCGGAAACACTATCAAGCAGTTCGGTGAAGGCGTGCTCTGGGGAAAGTTAGACTATCTGATTATAGACCTGCCTCCGGGTACCGCCGATGCCCCACTCACGGTGATGCAGACCTTCCCGATTTCAGGGGTAATCATCGTCTTCACGCCTCAGGACCTGGTTGAGATGATTGTCAGGAAGGCGGTAAACATGGCCCGGAAGATGGAAAAGCGCGTTCTCGGCGTAGTCGAGAATATGAGCTACCTGTACGTGCCGGAAATAGACAAAAAAATTGAAGTTTTCGGTCGGAGCCGGGGAGAGGAAATGGCCCGCGCTGCCCAAGCTCCGCTGCTGGGCCAGTTGCCCATAGTCCCGGAGCTTGCCAAACTCTGCGATGAGGGAAACATCGAACGCTATGACGGTGAAATCATGACGGGACTGGGTGAATCTATCATCCAGGCGGTTTCGGCTGAGGTTAAGTAAGCAGGAGGCGGAAGAATTTCTACTGAATTTGATGAGCTCCAGAAACTGGTTATGGCAGACGCCCGGAAAATCTACTCTGATACTGTCATTGACCACGCCATGAACCCGAGGAACCTGGGCGAGATACAGAATACTGACGGATTCGCCAGGGTGACCGGCCCCTGTGGTGACACCATGGAAATATGGCTTAAGGTGAAGAATGACACCGTCGGTCAAGCTACGTTTTTTACCGATGGCTGTGGACCCAGCACTGCCTCGGGCAGCATGATTACCGAGATGGCCAAGGGGAAAAGCATCGGCGAGACCTTGAAGATAAGCCGGCAGGATGTCTTAACGGCACTGGGAGGCCTGCCTGAGGAAAGCGAACACTGTGCCCTTCTGGCGGCAAATACGCTTAAAGCAGCCGTAAGAGACTACATGGCGATGAAACGAGAGCCCTGGAAAAAGGCGTACAGAAGATTATGAAAACATTGATTTATAAATATGGCTGCAAGGACTTATAGGAATGACAGACAACGGTGAGCGTACTCTGGAACAGGTATATCGAAGTGCGGTTAGAGGTCTGTATGCCAGGCTCAGGAGCAACTATGATTTCATCTACAGGAAATTAGGTGATGATGGAATAAAGCTGATAGCGGACATGAGCCGGGAATATGGCCTCAGTGTAGCGGAAAGAGCCAGAAATCGACTGGACAATAATGACCTTGACTCTGTGGCCAGGTACTTGTTGAGGATATTTGAAACGGTAGGTCGGGGCAAACAAGATTTTACACGGCTCATTAAAGTTGGCGATACTAGGATAGTGATAAAGGCCAGCGAGTGCCCGCTTCGTTTCGATAAACCAGAAATGTGCCTGGCGCATACGGCTATGGAAAAGACCGTGGTCGAGGAATTGAATCCTAAGCTGACATACCGTATTGGCAAGTCCATACCCGCAGGTGATGCCTACTGCGAACATATAATAGAAATCAGGTCGCCAGAGGAAGATTCGTGATAGGTTCCATTGTCTATGGTCCCGTCCCTTCCCGGCGATTAGGTCGCAGTCTGGGGATAAACAATATTCCTCCCAAGGCGTGCAGCTATTCCTGCGTCTATTGCCAGCTGGGGAACACTACTAATATGCAGACCGAGCGACAGACTTTCTATAACCCGGCAAAGATAGTTCAAAGCGTAAAACAGAAGGTCAAACAGGTCGCAGCAAAAGGTGAACCAATAGACTACCTGACATTCGTACCTGACGGAGAGCCTACCCTGGATGCTAATCTCGGCAAAGAGATTGAACTTCTAAAATCATTAAATATCAAGATTGCAGTTATTACTAATGCCTCTCTCATCCGGCGGGAGGATGTCAGGCAGGATTTGCAGAAGGCTGATTGGGTATCGCTAAAGGTAGACACGGTGAACCAGGAGACATGGCACAGGCTCAACAGGCCTCAGAAATCATTGAAAATGGAGAGGATTTTGGACGGAATGGTTAAGTTT
This sequence comes from Dehalococcoidales bacterium, assembly GCA_030628245.1. Classification (GTDB taxonomy): domain Bacteria; phylum Chloroflexota; class Dehalococcoidia; order Dehalococcoidales; family RBG-16-60-22; genus JAFGPF01. The sequence goes on along the minus strand of DAOVRI010000033.1, from coordinate 1,583 downwards.
GCCGAAATTTTTCAGGGCGAACTAACCACCGAGAGCATGCTTGTCCAGGGTATCAACGATAATGCCCGGGAAATGGAGAGAGTTGCTGACTTTCTGGCAAGGCTGAAACCGGATAAGGCTTACCTGGCAATTCCGACAAGGCCGCTGGCAAAAAAGACGGTTAGTGCGGCTGATGAACAAGCCGTCAATCTGGCATACCAGGTCTTTAGCAATAGATTAAACACTGTAGAATATTTAATCGGCTATGAAGGAAACGCTTTCTCATTTAGCGGTAGTGTTGAAGAGGAACTGTTGAGTATTACTTCAGTGCATCCGATGAGGGAAGAGGCTGTGGCAGAGTTCCTGGAAAGGGCCGACAGCAATTGGCAGACGGTGCAGCATCTGGTCGAGAGTGGCAGTCTTGTAGAGCTGAAGCACCAGGGGAAGAAATTTTACCTGCGGAAGCTGCACGGATAGTACGCCAGTTTGCCACTTCCCCAGGTGTCCCCGCCAGAAATATCGGGGGCAAAACAGGAGTGAAACTATGAATGATAACGTTATCCTGCAGGTGAGGAAAGACCTGTGTCTCGGCTGCGGGCTGTGTGCTGAGAGTTGCCCTCAGCAGGCTATTTCGCTGCAGTCGGGTCAGGCGAAGATAGCCCGGAACAAATGTAACCATTGCGGCCTCTGCCTTAATGTCTGCCCGCAGGGAGCCATTGTTGAGTTGCTCCCCGTTTCAGGGCGTGACCTGCAGGATACTGTTAACGGGCTGAAGGATAGAGCCGAAGGCATCATCGCCAGAATTGAGAAGCTAACAGGCCAGATTCGGGCCTAGTCGGGTCGACCAGATATAAGGAGGTTACCATGCCAATACAGCCGCCGTTCATGGTTTCTTACAGCATTACCACCAAGTGTAATCTGAAGTGCAAGCACTGCTATAGTGAGTCAGTTGAACAGGCATCCCCTGATGAGCTGACCACCGAGGAGGCATTTCGATTGATTGATGACCTTTCAGGATGGGGCATAGGTCTGCTGATTATTGATGGTGGAGAGCCCTTATGCCGGGAAGATTTGCTGGATGTGGTGAAATATGCTTCGTCAAAAGGGATTAGAACAACCGTCGGCAGCAATGGCACTCTGATTGACGAGGCTATGGCCAGGAAGATGCTGGATGCCGGTGTCATGGCGGTGGCTATCTCGGTCGATGGGGTTGATGCTGATACACACGACTCTTTCCGAGGTGTCACCGGTGCCTTTGAGCAGACACTCCGGGGAGTGGAAGCCTGCCGGAATGCCCGACTTCCGTTTCAGTTCAATACCGTCATCAGGAAGGGAACGCTGCCGCAGTTGGAGGATTTGCTCCGTATGGCGGTGGACTCTGGTGCCGACGCGGCTGAATTTTTTGACCTGGTGGCAGCCGGGAGGGCCAAGGAGGAATGTCAAGAGCAGGTGTTGACCAATGACGAGAGAGAGCGGGCGATGGAGTGGCTTGCTGAGGCTCAGGAGGACTGCCCCATCGTTATAAGAGTGCCGGGCTGCCCCATGTACCCTCTACTGCTACAGGAAAAGCGCATTCGGCCCAGGCACTTCCCTTCGGAAATGCT
>DAOVRI010000074.1 GCA_030628245.1 Dehalococcoidales bacterium | reverse complement strand
GTATTTTCGACTTTTTCAAGGGTATGTTGATGGTATTAATAGCCTTGAAACTGGGGCTGGATGCCGGACAGCAGCTTGCGGTCGGCCTGGCCGCCGTCGTCGGGCACAACTGGTCGGTCTTTCTCCGCTTTCACGGGGGCCGGGGGGTTGCGACAAGCCTGGGTATAATCATCATACTGCCTTTGATAAATGATATAACGCCCTGGGCGACTATAGCCTTCTTTGCTATCGGCGCTGCCGTCGCCGTCATCACACGCCGGACGCCGGTGCCGATATTCGTGGGGATGGTAATACTGCCCATAGCCAGCGCGATTTTCCGGGAACCCCTGTCATTAACGATGGGATATCTGGCCATGGCGTTAATAATAATTATCAAGCGGCTCACCGCGCAGCCGGCGACCGAGGCCAGGAATATCGGGATGGGTCATTTGTTGTTAAATCGACTTCTTTTCGACCGTGATATCGGCGATAGGAAGGCCTGGGTTCACCGAAAACGCGTTGCGAAAAAGGAAAACCCGGAATGACCGAGTCGGAAACATTAAGATGCGCCACGCACCCGGATGTAGAGACAGGCCTCCGTTGCGGAAAATGCGGCAAGCCGATATGCCCTAAATGCATGGTGCAAACACCGGTGGGGGCCAGGTGCCGGGAGTGTGCCAGGCTCTATAAACTGCCCACTTACCGTATGTCCTCCGGGTACTACCTCAGGGCGGCGGGGGCGGCGCTGGTGATGGCCATAGTCATCGGTATTGTCTGGGGAATCATAGAGAATATCCTGCCCTTCTTTTTCCTCAACCTGCTCCTAGCGGCGGGAGTCGGATATGCCATCGGCGAGGTGGTCAGTCGCTCGGTAAACAAGAAGAGGGGCATCTGGCTGGCGATAACAGGTAGTATAGCCGTGGTGATAGCCTACCTGGTGAATATCTTTACTTTCGGGAGCGTCTCCCTCAGCCCGTTCCGGATAATCTTCGACCTGGTAGGCATCGGCATCGGCATTTACATGGCCGTCACCCGCCTGCGCTAGAGACGTTTACTTCTTCCACTTTTTCCCTTCCCCCTCATCGTAAAGTCCCCACCGCTTGAATAACGTCTGATACATGGGGGGCTGGCGGAAATCGTGCTGCATATACATCAGGGCGCGGGCATACCCGAAATCCCCCTCTTCTATCTGCCTGACTCCTTCTACCAGCTTTCCGATTTTGTCCTTCGGCACGGAAAGGATAATCTCGTCTTCTCCGGCCAGCGCCCGGGTATAATCGCCGGGGTCGGGCAGGGTAACCATAAGCTGGCCGTCCGCCATTACCGGCACAATCTGGTAAGCGCAGGCCGGGGGGAAGAAGTGAGAGTTCACCTTAGCCTCTTCACTGAAAAAATGTGTCGGCATCAGCAAGTTTCTCAACTGGGAGGTGTTGGAATAGATAACCACGATATCAGGCTCGAAATTAGCCGTCTTCATGGGGGCGGAGACGATGCCGACGTATTTGTCTCTCGGGAAAGTGGGGAAAGCCAGGAACCGCTGAAACTCGGGGTCGTCCGGTTTATCCACCAGTCCGTAGGCAATAAGAGCCGCAAAGCACCAGTTATCCTCCTTCAGCATGGCCACCGTCTCTTTCTGGCGGCGGGACATGGCGAAGGCCTGGCACTGGGCAATATGGATACCCCGGTCTTTCTTCGGCCTTACGGCGCCCTCCGGGATGTCCGCCTCTTTCTCCAGCATTTTTACGGCGAGGGGAGAAGTCCTCAATATCAATAATTTCTCAAGCTCTTCTCCGTAACGGTTGTACTCGCTTAATGTTGTCATGCGATTCGTCCCTCCTGTGTAAAAACAGATTTATGAGCAGCTACAATTATGAGTTATACGGAGCCGTTTTGCAAGATTAGGTTTTAACCACGTATAATTAATCGTACCCAATAGAAATTACTTATTTTAGAGCCGGGACAGGAGGTCTGTTATGAAAAAAGTAGCCGTGGTCGGCGTGGGCGAAACGAAGTTCAGCGGCCCTCAGGAAAAGACAGAGGTCGAATTATTCGCCGAAGCCGCCATGGAAGCGATTACGGAATCGAACCTGAAACCCAAGGATATCAAAGCCCTGTTCATCGGCAACGTGCTGGGTGATTTCGCCGAGGGACAGGGAATGGTGCAGTCCTTCGCCGCCGAGAATATCGGCTGCCTGTACGTGCCTGCCAACCGCTACGAGGGCGCCTGCGCTTCGGCCAGCATGGCTATCAGGGACGCCTTTATTTGGGTGGCTTCCGGCTACTACGATATCGTCCTGGCGGGCGGCGTCGAGAGGGCGGCCACGATGGGCACCGGCCTGGCGACGAGGACCTTCGCCATGTTCAGCGATGCCCGCTACGAATACCCTGCCGGTATCACCTTCCCGGCCGTCTTCGCCATGCTGACCCACCTTTACGCCGATACCTACAAAATCCCTTTACAGAAACTGCGGGAGCAGATGGCCCGCGTTTCCATACAGTCCTACAAGCACGGCAGCGCCAACCCCAGGGCTCAGTTCTTCGGCAAGAACGCCGATATGACCGTCGAGAAGGTGCTCGGCAGCTTCATGGTGTCCACCCCGCTCACCCTGCACGACTGCTGTCCGTTCTCCGACGGCGCCGCCACTGTGGTGCTGGCCTCGGAAGAGGTCGCTAAAAAGCTCACCGGCAAGCCGGTCTACATCACCGGCACGGGGCAGTCTTCCTGCGGTCCGCTCGGCAACCAGAGCGACTACCTGCCGAGAATCAGGGCGCGCGAAATATCGTCGCAGCGGGCTTACGAAGAGGCCGGTTTAAAGCCGCAGGATATCGACCTCTGCGAGCTGCACGACTGCTTCAGCATCGCCAGCCTGATTGCCACCGAAAGCCTCGGCTTCTTCGATTACGGCACAGCGGGCGAGGCCTGGGAGAAGGGCGAGGCGGATATCGGCGGGAAGATAGCCGTTAATCCCTCCGGCGGACTGAAGGCGAAAGGACACCCTATCGGCGCTACCGGAGCCGGGCAGGTGTACGAAGTGGTCAAACAATTGAGGGGAGAGGTGGAGCCGGAGCGGCAGGTGGAAGGCGCCAGACTCGGCATGACGGATACGCTCGGCGGCGACGGCGGCACGCTGGTTAACATGATTTTCGAAAGGGGCTGGTAATATGGAACAGAAACTCATTTTTAAAGATTACAACGAAGCTCTCAAGCAAAATAAGCTTCTGGGATTAAAGTGCCGGGACTGTGGCGCCATCACGGTACCGCCCAAGATGGTCTGCCGGCAATGCGCCAGCCCGGACATGGAGGTAGTCGAACTCAAGGGCAGCGGTAAAATCAGGACCTTCACCACCGTTTTCGTCGCCTCGGAAGGACGCGAGGATGAAATCCCCTACACCATCGTCATGGTGGAACTCGATGATGGCCCCTGGATAATGGGCAACCTGGAAGGAATCGACCCGAAAGAAGCCTCCATGGAACTCGTCGGCAAGAAAGTCAAGATGGGGAACAAAGTTTTCCCCGGCGATAAGTATTCCGCCGGCGAGGGTGCCCGACCGCTTTTCAGTCTGGTGTGAGAACAATGGCAGAATTCGCCAGGCAGCTGCCCGGCTATTTCTGGGAAGCGTCTCCGGAGTCGATGACCCTGTTCTTATCAACACTCCAGCGGGAATACGGCTCCATCAGAGATTACTTGAATGTTCAGGGTGTTGAGCCTTCCCTGGTACAACGTCTTGAGAAGGCGCTGCTTACTTAAGGCTACCCATCCCGTAAAAGGCTGCGGGCGATGGTCATCCGCATTATTTCCGAGGTGCCTTCGTAAATTTCTGTTATTTTAGCGTCGCGGAAATAGCGCTCTACGGGATAGTCTCTGGTATAGCCGTACCCGCCGTGAATCTGGAGCGCCTTATCGGTGACGAAGTTCGAAACCTCCGAGGCGAAGACTTTGGCCATGGCCGCTTCCTTGATGAAGGGGCGACCCCGGTCGTGGAGATAGGCAGCCCGCAGGGTCAACAGGCGGGCGGCGTCAATCTGAGTGGCCATATCGGACAGCATCCACTGAATCGCCTGAAAATTGGCGATAGGCTGCCCGAATTGCTGGCGTTCTTTAGCATAGCTCAACGCGGCCTCGTAAGCCGCCCGGGAAATGCCCACGGCCTCGGCGCCTATGGTAACCCGGCTGACATCAAGAGCATCGAGAGCAATCCTGAGTCCCTGTCCTTCCTCGCCGAGACGGTTCTCCTCGGGGACAAAACAGTCCTGAAAGATGAGCTCGGTTGAAGAGAGGCCGTGCATGCCCATTTTATCTTCGTGTTTCCCCACGGAAAGTCCGGGGGTATCCCTATCCATAACGAAGGCGGTTATCCCGCGATGCCGCCGGGATTTATCGGTGGTGGCGAAGACCACTACTATTTCCGCCTTATCGCCGATGCTGGTAAACAGCTTATTGCCGTTGATGGTATAGCCGTTTTTTTGGCGGGTGGCGGTGGTCTCCATGTCGGCGGGGTTGCTGCCGGCACCGGCCTCGGTAAGAGCATAGCATGCCAGCTTCTCGCCGCCGGCGTGGGGCGGCAGATATTTCTTTTTCTGTGCTTCCGTCCCGTACTCCATAACGGGAACGATAGCCAGCGACAGGCTGATACGCAGGTAATTATCTATCGCGGCGGAAGCTCGCGCCAACTCTTCGACGGCGATACATAAATCTACCAGTCCCCGGCCGCTCCCGCCATATTTCTCCGGGACGGTCAGCCCGAAGAGACCCAGGTCGGCTATCTTTTTAATTTCGTCGGCGGGGAATTCCTCCGTCCTGTCTATCTGCGCCGCCGCGGGCAATATCTCCTTCTCCGCAAAATCATGCAGCGTGGCCTGAAACATCTTCTGTTCTTCGGTCAGGTCAAAGTCCATCTTTACCTCTGTGCTCTATTTATCCAGCGCATCGGCCAGACGACCCGTAATCTCACGGGCGGCGCGCTGAGGATTTGTCCTCCCCTGCAAAAAGTCGTCCACCAGCTTTTCCAGGTAGTCGCCGCCATCGAGCCGATAGATAAAATCGCTGACAAAGCCTTCCACGGCCTCCAGCAGCTCCAGCCTGGCCCTTTCTCTAAGGCGCCCGGGCATCCCGCCGCTGTTGACCAGGAACTCGCGATGACCCAATATGGCCCCGGCCAGTTCCTCCGTGCCTTTATCGTGTATCGCCTCGGTCAGGATAACGGGCGACTGCCATTCTTCAGGGCGGGGGGCTTTCAACTCCAACATGGATTCAAGGTCGGCCTTGAGACGGTCGGCCCCCTCTTTATCCGCCTTATTGACGACGAGAATATCGGCGGCTTCGAGGATGCCGGCCTTCATCGTCTGGATTTCATCGCCGGCACCGGGGGTAAGTACCACCAGCGTGGTATCCGCCGCTTTCACGATATCAATTTCAATCTGCCCCGAACCCACTGTCTCTACCAGGATAATATCTCTGCCCAGGGCATCCATAACATGAATGGCGCTGATGGCGGCCCGGGCCAGGCCTCCAACCCATCCCCGCGTTGCCAGACTGCGGATAAATACGCCGGGGTCGGTGCTGTGCCGCTGCATACGCACCCTGTCCCCGAGAATGGCCCCGCCGGTAAGCGCGCTGGTGGGGTCGATGGCGATAACGCCTACAGTCTTGTTCTGCTTGCGGAAATAGCCGATGAGGTTATCGGTCAGGGTACTCTTGCCGACGCCGGGGGCGCCGGTCACGCCCACGATATACCCTTTGCCGGTATGGGGATAGAGGCTATCCATCTCGGCGAGGGCATCCGGGAACTCGTCCTCTATCCGGCTGATGAGCCGGGCGGCGGCCTGAACATCACCGGTTAAAACCTTCTCGGCCAGTGCCATTGCTGCTCCTGCCTTATTTAATGGTCGTTGCCAAATGGATGAATGTCCGCCATGATAATGGGTCTATCGCACTTTAAAAGGCCTCCCGGCCAGTGCGGCAGGAAAGGCGGCGTCACGATGGCCGTCGACCTGGTGAATACATGCCTTTCTTCTTCCTTACCCAGGCATATCTCGAATTCCGCCCCGAGGTCGCCGGGGTCGTCGGTGTCGGTCCCCAGGAAGCACATGACCTGGGTGGTAGGATGCGTGTGCGGCTTATCGGGGTCAGGGCCGATTCTATAAGGCGCTTTCTTCATGCTTTCATAGAGCATGACAAAATCAAATCCCGCCCTCTCTTTAGTGACGACAAACGATATGTAGCCGCCTCCGTCATCCCGGTTCAGCGGGCCGTAGTGCCAGGCACCCTTCCGCGAGAAAGACAGCGGCATGATATATTTTCTGGTTTCCGAGCGCCACCCCACCGGCGGGGTCGGTTTTTTATCGGTTTTTACCGTTGTCTCCTTATATACCGGTGCGATTGATATCTCGTAAAAGAAAAACCTTTTATCCAGGAAGTTAACGGTCGCCGGGAAATGCGGCATGCCCTTGGGAATAGCGACGGCCGTGGTGGTGGTAATCATGTGCGTTTCCATCCCCTCACCCAGGCATATCTCGATTTCCGCCCCCAGCTCACCGATATCATCCATATCAGACCCCGCGAAGAGCAGGACCTGGTCGAAATCATGCACGTGAGGCTTATCCGGGTTTTTGCCGATTTTCCCCGCCGTCCAGAAAGTACCGTACCTGATATGGGCATCCACCCCCAGGTACTTACCGTCCATCACGTTTTCCTGTCTCAAACCGCCCTGGTCATACTCTTTAAACTTCAGAGTCTTGACATGCTGTCCGTATTTAGTGGCTGCCATTTTTTAATCTCCTTCCCTTATTGGAAAATCTATCCGTATCTACACGGATATAATAGCTGAATTTCACAAAGCATACAAATTACATTTTCACGATAAGGGGAGGATTTTTATCTACCTCACCCCCTTAATCCCCCTGCCTTCGCCGAAACGCCTGCCCGCCGCACGAGGCTTCAGCAGGCGGGGCTACGCGCAGGCAGGCCTCTCCTGACGAGGTTTCACAGGAGAGGGGAAGGAATAGAAAGAGGGGCTGACGCCCCCTCTCGCTGCGCACTCCCCTTCTGAGGGGGGGTGGGGAGTCTACTACGGGATAAGCCGTGAATGCTGCGAGGGCGGCACGGGTGGGAATAGATAACAAACGAGGGGTGGTGGGGAAAATAAAAAGATCGGAACAGATTAATAACCACAATCGATATACCGCATCAGGGTGTCGCAGCTTCGAGACCTGTACGGCCTGCTCTAAGGGTCTCGAACTACCGATTTCTCATGTAACTAAAAACTCATTACATTACAAGCTATTGTGTGACGGCACCAAATTAATAAACACCTTGATATTACGCAATACACCCGGTAATTCTACATAACGTTCCCCTGGTTCGGGTTGAGCCGCAGACAGGCTCCCGGGGCGGGTCGCCCGATAAAACGACGTTGATATTAGAGTCGAAGCAGCCGTGTTCCGGGGCCGGCTTTTCCGGGAACCACCAGCCGTGTGGCGCGTGGACAACTCTGGGGTGGACGTCCGTGGTGAGCTTCGCCTTGAGCCTGATTCTTTCTCCCCTGACCTGTGGTGTCTCAAGCCATACCCAGTCCCCTTCCGTAATCCCGGCCTCCCTGGCTGTATCCGGATGTATCTCAATAAGCGGCTCCGGCGCCAGTTTCCTTAATCCGGGTATCTGGCGTCCCTCGGTGTTGAAATGGGCTATGCTTCTGCCTCCCGTAATCAGAATTAGGGGGTATTCGGGCAGGAGTTCCGGAGTGCTGACAGGGCTTTCCGGCGGCTCGTTAAAAGTGGGTAGCGGGGCGTATCCGTATTTTTGGAATCTGGTCGAGTACAGCTCTACCTTGCCTGTTGGCGTGTTAAATCCCTTCTCCATGTACTTCCGATACTTCATGGGCTCTATTATATAGCCCTTGTTTTGCAGGTCTTTAAAAGTCATGCCCATATCTTTGACCATAGCATTATTCAGTTCATCGACATCACGCCAGGGCATGGGTATCCTGTTTGGCCAGTTTATTCTCTTCCCCAGCTCTATGAGTATTTTTCTATCATCCCAGCACTCGTAAAGCGGTTCTACGGCCTTTTGACCGGCGGCAATATAATTGGTGTACATGAGATTGGGGAAATCACCCATATCGTCTTTCTCGAGCCAGGTTGATGCCGGAAGGACAAAATCAG
>DAOVRI010000195.1 GCA_030628245.1 Dehalococcoidales bacterium | reverse complement strand
GTAGTGCCGTGCGCTGGGGGTGATGGCCAGTAGCTGGCGTTCGCCTTCGGGGGGCAGGCGCAAGCTGATATTACCGGCGGTGCCCACGACCAGGCCTTTCTCCAGTATTTTTTGCGCCGTTTCCAGCACTATCTTCTTTTCTTGACGCCACTGGCCCATTTGGTTTCTCCCGCCCGGTGTGGGCTGGCTTTTCAAGAGTGGGCTGCACACCGGAAGCCGTGGTGTATCCTTCATTCTAATATAGACTGGCTCTATAGTCCACTTTTACGGACAGGGTTCTGCCGGCGTTAAGTTGATAACTATACCTCTTTCATTGACATGTTTAATCGGACGATGTTATAGTAGTTTACATAGTTAACTATTTACATTATGAACTAAGTCTTTAAAAGTAAGGCTGGAGATGAAAAGAAGCGTTCTTGATAGCGTCGTCAAAGACCTGCTTTCTATCACACCTTTAATACGCCGCAGCATCCAGAGGAAAGTGGTGAGGACCGCCTTTGCGCAGATTGAAGAGGATATCACTCTGCCTCACCTGGAGATTATGAAGATACTGCAGGAAGAGGGCACCAAATATATTGCCGAGATAGGGGAGCGACTGCAAATACCCAAATCCCAGATGACCCACCTGATTGACAAGCTGGAAGACCTGGAAATTGTCGCTAGGCACGCGGATACCACCGACCGGCGGATAATCAATATCATGCTTACCGATAAAGGCAGGCGGATAATAGAGGAACTGGACCAGGTGATAAAGGGCAGTATTAAGGTAAAACTGTCTTTTCTCACCGAAGAAGAATTACGGGAATTATCCGTTTCGCTGAAAAAGCTCGGGGATATACTCTCCAAATTGTAGAAACAAGATAGATAAGGGACAAATTTTTGGAAGCTAAGGAACTACCATCGTATCAGAGTTCACTGCCGAAACGCCAGGTGGTTGCCGCCATGGGGGGCACGATGCTATCGATGTTCCTCGGCTCGATATTCATGACCATCACGGCGACGGCTATGCCCAGAATTATTACCGACCTGGGCGGCTTTAGCCAGTACACCTGGGTATTTACGTCTTACATTATTACCGAGACCATTGCGTTGCCGCTTACCGGCAAGCTTTCCGACATGTACGGCCGGAAGTGGTTCTTCGTCATCGGCATGAGTATCTTTGTCGTGAGCACTTTCCTCTGCGGTGTCAGCCAGTCGATGAGTCAGCTCATCATCTTCCGGGCTTTGCAGGGGATTGGCTTCGGTGTGATGTCGGCGCTCGGTTTCATCGTAATTGCGGACATTTTCCCACCGGAGGAAAGGGGCAAGTACGGGGGGCTGATGGCCGGTGTCTTCGGCATTTCTACAATCATCGGGCCGACTCTGGGTGGATATCTGACAGACACCCTCTCCTGGCGATGGTGCTTTTTCGCTCCCTTACCCATCGGGGTAATCATAATCCTGCTGTTTATATTTATGTTTCCGCAAATCAAGGTCAGTCATGAAAAACGCAGGGTGGATTATGGCGGCGTGGTGGCTATGACTCTGTTCATAGTGCCGTTGATATTGGCACTGACCTGGGGCGGTGTCGATTACACCTGGATTTCACCGATTATTCTCGGTATGATAGCGTTTTCAATCGTAATGTTGGTCATCTTTATCCTGATTGAAAGCCGCGCCGAGGAACCGGTCATACCCCTGAAGCTTTTCAAGAACCGGGTGGTGGCGGTATCGTCAATAGTCGCCTTCTTTATGGGCGCTTCGTTTTTCCCCGTGATTGCCTTTGTCCCCCTCTATTTTCAGGGAGTCCTGGGGGCTACGGCTACCGCCAGCGGCGGTTTCCTGACCCCGATGATGCTGAGCGCTGCCATCGGTAGCTTCATCTCCGGACAACTCCTCTCCCGGGCCGGCGGACGCTACCGTTTTCAGGGTAGTGTCGGCTTTATTATTACGTGTGTGGGGTTTTTCCTGCTTTCCAGGATGACGGCTGAAACCAGCTATGCCACCGCGATATTCAACATTGTTCTGATTGGCCTTGGCAGCGGTCTGATTATGCCGATTCACACCATCGCCGTCCAGAATACGGTCCCTTATTCGATTATGGGTACGGCCACTTCCATGATAACGTTGCTGCGGCCTCTCGGTGGTGTTGTCGGCCTGGCAATAGTCGGTTTGATATTGAATAATACTTTCGCCTCCTCATTTATCGGTAATCTTTCTTCCGAGGTGAAAGCCGTTGTCTCGCCGGAACAGCTGGCGGCGATAGTGGACAATCCCCAGGCACTGGTCAATGCAGAAGCACAGGCTCAGTTGCAGGGCCTGTTTGCGGGCATGGGCAGTCAGGGCACGATACTTTTTGAGCAGATGCTATCGACGCTGCGGAATTCCCTGAATTCCGCTTTAACGCAGGTTTTCGCCGTATTCTTGATTGTGGCCTTTCTGGGCTTAATAGCCAACTTCTTCCTCAAGGGAATCCCGCCGTATAGAAGCAAACCGGGTAAACCGGCTCCTGAATCTAAAGGCTAATATGGAAGGCCGGTATACGTTGACGGTATCAATTATACTATTGAGCCAGCTTTATCCCGGGTTTCTGTATCGCAATATGGGAAAACGAGGAGTCCTCGGTGGCTCCGTGCCAGTGAACCTCGCCCGGCGGTATGAACACGCCGGTGCCGGGTGTCACGACCTGCTCTTCGTCCCGCGTGGCCACAATGCCTTTTCCCTCGGTGACATAGAGGATTTGTTCATAGGTATGGGTGTGAAAATTTAGTCTGGCTCCGGGACTGAAGGTAACCAGCAGGACTCCAAACCCTCCCGTGTCTTCGGGGTCAATCAGTGTCTTCCTGTAGACTGGCCCCTTGCCCACGATTTCATCTCTGGTTTCGACGGTTTCTATGTTATCGCTATTGACAACTATCATTTTCCCTCCTGAAAATTTATTACTAATCTAATTTGCTATTCAGGTAATCGTACTTTTACTCCGACGGTATCCTCCAGGGTTAAAATTACGGCGTCAACCCCTTTATCTTCAAAACCAGCCGCAATGGTATCTTGGAGGTCCTTTTGCACGGCGGCGCCTATTGGAAGCGGCACACCGTATTCCTTGCCTAAGTCGAGTGCCAGGCTGATATCTTTGTAAGCCAGGCCAACCTTGAATCCCGGTTCAAAATTGCCCTTGAAAACAGTATTAGGATATTGTTGTGCACACCAGTTATTACCGGTGCTGATTTTAATTATTTCCAATAGCACTCCCGGATTAATACCGGCTTTGGCACCAAGTACAAAGCCTTCGGCACTTATTGAGTTACAGGCCAGAGAAATCATATTGTTCACGAGCTTGGTGATGTTCCCGCAGCCCGCATCACCTACCGGAAAT
>DAOVRI010000191.1 GCA_030628245.1 Dehalococcoidales bacterium | reverse complement strand
GTGGTCGACACTGTTCTCGTTCATTACCTTCAGCACCTCTTCCCGGGGTGCGATGCCCTTCAACTCCCGCAGCCATACACGGTCGAGAACCAAACATATATCCCTGGGGTGGTAGTCCTGGTCGAGCGGCCGCTTGCCCGGTCTCTCTCCAATGGGGTGATAATGGTCTTTGCGTTCCTGGCCACCCTGAATTTCCGGAAAAAGCACCAGCAGTGGCCTGTATTTTTCAGCCAGTTCCCGATACTTAGCCCGCACGAAATAATACCCTGGCATGTCAGCAGCTCCGATATCAACCATACGTATATACCCGAATTACGGTGAGTCGATTATAAAAACTGCCGGGAAAATATGTCAATGGCTTTTTGTCAATTTGACAAAGCTTTCACGGCAAGATACCATTCAGTGCGAGCGGGTGGGAAAACATCCGCCTGTTGTCACCCCGGCGCCAGTATTGCAACAGTTGCGCGGAAGCCCGGGTACGCATGAACAGGGTCTCATTATCACCACGAGTGGCTTCAGCAAGAGTGCCATTCGAGATCACGTTGAGGAATACTTTCCATGGCGACAGAAGACCGGTTGTCTAGCTTACCAGATGAGCCGTGAGGCCATCGCCCTGTGAAAATACGCTACTGGGCGAACAATAAATTCTTGACTTTTCCAGACTCTATAATATACTATATTGCCATGTATAAAAATCATAAAAGGAGGTGCCATAAGGACAAAGTATGTAGTATAAACGAAGCCCGACTTCTTTGAATTCTAAACTCACAGGGAGGTATAAACAATGAAGAAACTAGCTATAGCATTATTTATGATTATCCTTACCACCACTCTGCTGATTGGCAGTTGTGCCGAACCGGCACCGGCACCAGCTCCAGCGCCAGCACCGGCACCAACACCAGCGCCAGAACCTGCCCCAGCGCCAGCACCGGCACCAACACCAGCGCCAGAACCTGCCCCAGCGCCAGAACCGGAGCCAGAACCTGAGAAGGTTTATAATCTCAAGTACATTGATTGGGGGCCAGAATTCTGGGACCTCGGGGTACGCGCCAAGGAATGGATTGCGGAGGTTGATAGGCTTACCGGAGGCAAGGTTAAAATTGAAGCCTATTTTGCCGCATCCTTGGTATCGCGCCTGGATACCTACCGGGCTCTTGAAACGGGCATTGCCGATATAGCTCTCTACGTCCTCGGCGGCAATCCGGGCGTACACCAGCTAAACCGCGTTATCGACCTGCCCGGCACCGGCATACCTGATGAGCGGGCTCAGATGGAAATATATAACAAACTGCGGGATAAGTACCCGGAGCTTGAGGAAGAGTACGGGAATGCCTTCCCGCTGCGCATGATGGGCCTGCCGCCCGAGCATATTCATACCACCGATAAGTTTAAGCAGGTAATAACTCCTGAGGACCTGGCCGGCCTCAAGACCTATGCCAATCGGCTCTGGGAAGAACAAATCGGCGCCTACGGCGGTGCTATTGTCAGCCCGGCTCCGATGGAATGGTATACATCGCTGGATACTAATCTTATACAGGGGATGTTCATCCACTGGAACGCCGTTTACGATTCCGGTCTGCTTGAGCTGTTTAAGTACCACACGGTAGTGGGAGAAGGTGGTATGGGCATGCAGACCATCGGCTGGATTATGAACCGCGACAGCTTCAACCAGCTGCCGGCCGAGTACCGTAAAATAATCCTGGAAACAGCCGAAGCATGGCAGGAACCCTCCCTCGAGGACTCTGTCAACACGGCCAGAGAAGGCAGAGCGGCCGCCATTGAGATGGGTCATGAAGTCGTCGACCTGACCCCGGCGCAACAACAGGTGTGGTTAGACCTTGCCAAACCGATTCACGAGCAGTGGATAGCTGAATCTGAAGCTGCCGGTTTTGACAACGCGCGAGATATCTATGACGACATGATGGAAATGATAGAAGAGTATAAATAGTTAGTTATAGTAAGGGAATTGCGAATGCAAATACGAAAAGCGTTGCATTCGGCAGACAATAGAATAGCGCAGATAAGCGAGATATTCGGCGTGGTGGCGGTGGGCGTTCTGGTCTGCATGATGATGCTCACCGTCACCGACGTCTGTTTGCGCTATTTTTTTAATCGCCCCATCATGGCCAGCAAGGAAATAACCGAATACATGATGATTATTGTGGGCTTCCTGGGGCTGGCCTGGTGTGCTTTTAAAGGCATGCACATCAAGGTAAACCTGGTCGTCGGCAGGTTTTCAGAGAGAACGCAGGCGATTATCGATACCGTCAATCATATTATCGTTATTGGACTGTGTGTTGTCTTTGCCTCGCAGGCCTTTTCGGAATCTCTTATCATTAAGGAGTTGGGGCGGGGCTCTGATATCACGGGCATACCAAATTACCCGTTTTATCTGGTGGTATTCTTCGGGTTTTTCTTATTGCTAATAGTCATGATACCTATCTTAATTAGGTCCATTAAAAGGGTGCTGAAAAAGTGAGTTCGGAATTAATTGGCGGTATCGGCGTGGTTATCCTGGTTATCCTCGTTTTCATGAAGATATGGATCGGTGCCGCCATGGCGCTGGTTGGCGTTATCGGCTACGGTATAATAGTGGGCTTTGATTACGCTCTAATATTCGCCGGTCAATTGCCCTACAGTACTATCGCCTTCTACCCCATGACGGCAATTCCACTGTTCGTGCTCATGGGTGCGGTAATCTCCAACACCGGTGTCAGCCAAGACCTGTACAATACCGCCCACAAGTGGATAGGGCGGTTGCGAGGGGGACTGGCCATGGCTACCGTGGGGGCCTGTGCCGGCTTTTCCGCCGTGTGCGGTTCCAGTACGGCAACAGCCGCTACCATGGGTAAAGTCGCCCTTCCGGAGATGAAAAGACTCGACTACGACGATAAGCTGGCTACCGGTAGCGTTGCCGCCGGGGGTACCATGGGTATCCTTATCCCGCCCAGTATGGGATTTATTCTATACGGTATACTCGTTGACCAGTCTATTGGCAGGCTATTTATGGCGGGAATATTCCCCGGGATAACCGAAGCCGCGTTTTATGTCGGCGCCATCTGGATAGTAACGCGGTTCAATCCGAAGCTCGGCCCTCGCGGCCCGAAGTTCAGTCTCAAAGAGAAAATCTTCTCGTTAAAAAATACCTGGGCGATGCTGGCCCTTTTTATATTGGTCATGGGCGGTATTTACATGGGGGTTTTCACTCCCACGGAAGCCGGTGCGCTCGGCGCCTTCCTGGCTATAGTTATCAGTCTGGTTGGCCGTAAACTCACCTGGACGAATTTTCGTGGCTCTGTCGTGGAGACAGCCCAGATCACGGCCATGATTGTCTTAATGATAGTCGGAGCTTTCATGCTGATGCGCTTTCTGGCCGTAAGCAGGTTGCCTACGCTATTAAGTGATTTTGTCGTCGGATTACCCGTAGCCGAT
>DAOVRI010000148.1 GCA_030628245.1 Dehalococcoidales bacterium | reverse complement strand
CTTGAAGACCTGCAGCAAGACATGCCTCTCCAGCAGGCCCTATCAAAAAGAGCCCATCAGTTGGTTTCGCAACTCAAGATATAGATAGCTCTAGGATACCTTCTACATTCTGATGTGGAATGATCTTCTTTGGTGGAGCCGGGGGGATTCGAACCCCCTACCTCCTGCGTGCAAAGCAGGCGTTCTCCCAACTGAACTACGGCCCCCAGCACAAAAATTATAGCATATGTATATTTCTACTTACCATTCGGCTTTATATCTTAGCCCCCGGTGGGAGAAACATACAAATATTTTCGTGCTCTCCCTCGCCCCTTGGGTTGCAGGAGTCCAATATCTGCTAGTCTTTGCAAATCTCGCCTGGCCGTTTCATGCGAAGTTCCCGTATGTTGCATATAGTCCCTTGGTCTGATTGCATCGTGCAAAAAAGCGTACGCCAGTGCATCCACTTGGCGCCTGCTAATACCATATTCCTGTATGAATTTTTTCTGCCAGCTATCCATTACTCTCCTGAAATCAACAAGATTATCGGAAACCAGGCTAATTTCAACATTTAACGCCTGTGCAAAATACTCAAGCCATGCAGTCACATCACGCCCTCGGTCAAAGCGGTCGCCTACAACTTCGTTGATCGCATTAAAGTAATTGGGTAAGTCCAGACTGAAAAATCTCTCAAGAGAAAGCAGCTTATTAAACCCATAACCCAATCTTTGTAGAATCAGGGTTGTTAAGGCCCGGGCGGTTCTACCATTACCATCCCAGAACGGGTGTATTTCCACAAGCCGCAAATGGGCTACCCCAGCCACCAATACAGGATTGATGTCTTTGTGCTCTCCCCTTAACCATATACTGAACTCACGCATCAATACTGGTACATCCCCTTGATTTGGAGGTGTATAGACACGTTTCCCTGTCATATAATGCCTGACATAGTTCTCACCCTTTCTGTATTGCCCGGGTGTCAGCATAGGGTCATCATCACCCAGAATTAAGGCATTAATATGACGTAGAGCGTGCTCATCAATTGGGATATCAGCATCCTCAGAAATGCTATCAATAAATCGGTATGCTTTGTAGCAGTTCTTAATCTCCATGATTTCTTTTGTATCTGCCTGCACCTTCTCGCCTTGGAGAATGTCGTCAACCTGGTCTTCACGTAGCGTATTTCCTTCAATTTTCGTGGTGTGATGCAAGCTGCGCTGAATGGCACGTCGTTTCAGCCACGATTCATATCGCGGGTCTAATAAAAGGCGCTCAAAAGCCCACTTGTCCCTATCAATATTACTCAGGCAGAATTTAATATCCTGCGAATTGGTGAAGATAGGGATATAAGTAGTACCAATTGCATTGTTGCTATCTTGTTGCTGATTAATTGTCATGATACATCAACTCCATACTAATCTACAATATATATGCATATTATAATATATATCTGCAACTTTGTCAAGCATTTGTCCCCCTAATCTGCAACTTACTGAATGGCAGTTAATGAAGCCCCGCCCCCCTTCCTTGTCAGCCATGCCTATTGTTGTTATACTGGATATGTTGTCTTTTTAACGGATTAGCTATGAATTACGAGACGATTATCGGGCTGGAGGTTCACGCCCAGCTACTCACGAAGAGCAAGATGTACTGCGGCTGCAGCGCCGATTATGCCAGCACGCCGCCCAATACCCATGTCTGCCCGGTGTGTATGGGTATGCCCGGTGTCCTGCCCGTCATCAACAAGCAGGCGGTGGAATTTACCATGATGACGGCCCTCGCCCTCAACTGCCCTATCTCCGAATACACCAAGTTCGACCGCAAGAATTACCCCTACCCCGACCTTATGAAGGGCTACCAGATTTCCCAGTACGACGCCCCCATCGGCCAGAAGGGCTGGCTCACCATCGAAGTCGACGGTGAAAGGAAGAAAATAGGCATCACCCGCGTCCACCTCGAGGAAGACGTCGCCAAGCTCCTGCACCGCACCTCTCCGGAAGGGGAAGGCTACAGCCTGGTAGACGTCAACCGCTCCGGCTGTCCCCTGATGGAAGTCGTCGGCGAGCCGGACCTGCGTTCGCCTGAGGAAGCGCGGCAGTACCTCATCAAGCTGCGCAGTATTTTACAGTACCTGGGAGTCTCCACCGGCAACATGGAGGAGGGCAGCTTCCGCTGCGATGCCAATATCAGCCTCCTCCCCGAAGGCAGCAGCGAGTTCACCGCCAAGGTGGAAGTCAAGAATATGAACAGCTTCAAGGCGGTTTACCTGGCCATGGAGTACGAAGCAAAGCGCCAGAGGAAGGCGGTCGCCGAGGGCACGAAACTCGTTCAGGAAACGCGGGGCTGGGTGGAGGAAAAGGGCAAGACCGTCTCCCAGCGCAGCAAGGAGTACGCGCACGACTACCGTTACTTCCCGGAGCCGGACCTCCCGCCGCTGGTTATCGGGCGCGACTGGGTGGAAGACGTCAGGAAGAAGCTGCCGGAGTTGCCCGAAGCCCGGCGTGACAGGTTTATCGCCGAATACGCCCTGCCTCTCTATGATGCCAGCCTGCTCACCGGCTCCAAAGCCATGGCCGACTACTTTGAAGAGGGCGTAAAGGTCAGCAAAGATGTGTCACCAAAAGAAGCGGGCAACTGGCTCCTCGGCGAAGTCAGCCGCATTATCAATGCCGGCAATATTGATATTGACGAATTCAAAGAAAAGGTAAGTCCGCAGATGCTTTCCGGACTCATCCTGAGTTCACATGGCGCGATTAATACGGCCACGGCCAAGACAGTGCTTGAGGATATGTTCCAGACAGGCAAGACCGCCGATGAAATTATTAAAGAGCGCGGCCTCAGCCAGATTAGCGATACGCAGGAGCTTGAGAAAATAGTGGCCGAGGTGATAAACTCTAATGTACAGCCTGTCGCCGACTTTAAAGCCGGGAAAGAGACGGCCCTCAAGTTCCTGGTCGGCCAGGTAATGAAGGCAACGAAAGGTCGTGCCAATCCGCAACTTGTCAGTGAAGTGCTGAAGCAGAAGCTTGCTGAAGCCTGAAATCCGGCAACTGGAGAATAAAAATGGCAACTTATTTATATATAGCTCAGATAGTCGTCGCCATAGCCCTGATAATGGTCGCCATGCTTCAGGTTCGGGGTGGTGGTCTGGGGGGTATCTTCGGACAGGCGGACACGGTATACCGCACCAAGCGCGGCGTGGAAAAAACGCTCTTCCAGCTTACCATCGCCCTGGTGGTTATTTTCCTCATCCTCTCCATAGTGTCGCTCCGGGTAAGTACCTGATTTTCGGTAGAAGCCATGGATGCCGTAATAACCTTTACCACCGATTTTGGTCTGGACGATGCCTATGTTGCCGCCATGAAGGGGGTGGTGCTGGGTATCAACCCCGGGGCGAAACTGGTCGATATCTGCCACTCCATTAAACCTCAGAACGTCTCCCAGGCTGCTTTTGTCCTGAGTACGGCCTGCGAATTCTTTCCCCGCCGCACTATCCACCTGGTGGTGGTCGACCCCGGCGTCGGCACGACCGGCGAGCTGTCATTCTGAGGACTCCCGAAGCCGACTTCGTGGCGCCGGACAACGGCGTCCTGAGCTATGTTATTCCGAAGTATGGGCGAAAACGAACCGGCACGAACCTTCGGCAACTGGAGGGGGCGGAAGTTTTCGCCATTACCGAATCGCGCTTCTGGCGGTCGCCGGTCAGTCCCACCTTCCACGGAAGAGACATCTTCGCTCCGGTGGCCGCCCACCTTTCTCTGGGCACACCCCCGTCCGCTTTCGGCGAGCCTGTAAAATCACTTGTCGTGTTGCCGCTGTCCCGCCCCCGCCGCACGCCGGACGGCACGCTGGTAGGTAATATCCTGCACATTGATAATTTCGGCAACCTGATTACCAGCCTGAAAAGCAGCGACCTTCCCGCGGAGGCCGGCTCAGTTACAATTGAGGTGGGTAACGAGACAGTCTGCGGGCTGAGTCGCACCTACGGTATGGCTGAGGGTCTGCTGGCCCTGATTGGCAGCAGCGACCACCTGGAAATTTCGCTGAAAGATGGTAACGCCAGCGCCTTTCTCGGCACCGGAGTAGGCGATGAGGTAAGAATTAGGGGTGCTTCTTAAGAAATAGTGCCATTTTCAGGCTTGCCGCTATTGACAAATACGAGCAGGTTTGCTACGCTGCTTGGCAGGATAATTAAGGAGGTGCGGAGATGCAGGCATATTGCATGAAGTGTAGGAAAAAGGTAGAGATTAAAAATCCCCAATCGGTTACCCTGAAGAATGGGCGCCCGGCGACTCAGGGTGTTTGCCCTGCCTGTGGCACCAAGGTATTTCGTATCGGCAAGGGCTAATATCTCTGTAGCGCTCCACCCATCCTGTTGATGTAACTGGTATCATTATCATTTTCGTAACTCCTGTGCGGCAAGTTATCCGTCAGTACGTCTGTTACGTTCGATGGCTTACGGCTGGTCGGGTTGTGACTGCGGTTAGCCGGTTCACTGGGCTGTGTATCCTTTTTTTCTGTCAGCGCTTCCTTTATTCCAGGACCACGCCGGTGCCGTAGGCGAGCACCTCAGCGGCATTCTGCATTACCATTGATGTGCTGAAGCGGAGGCAGATGATGGCGCTGGCCCCCTGCTTTTCGGCGTCCTCAATCATCCTCTTGATAGCCTCTTCCCTGGCTTCGGCCATCATCTTGGTGTATTCGGTAATCTCGCCGCCGGCCATACCCCTGAAGGCAGCCATGACGTCCTTGCCCAGATGCCTGGCCCTGATGGTGCTGCCCTTGACCATACCGATGGTCCTTTTG
>DAOVRI010000143.1 GCA_030628245.1 Dehalococcoidales bacterium | reverse complement strand
GCCAGTCCGGGAAACACTATCAGGTCGATGGGACTGCCGATAAATCTAACCTCGGTGGGGTCGTATTTAAAGTCGGGGAAATAGGGCACCATCTGCTCGGTGAACTTACCGCCCAGGACGGCGCGACTCTGCATGACGGCGGATTTTCTGGCCTGCTCTATCTCCGTTTGCCACTTCAGTATCTCTTCATCGCGCCACTCCCGAAATCTTCTTTCGAACTTTAATCGATTGATGTAGTTGCTCAGGACGATTGTCAGGATAACGACGACTACGGCTACGGCGATTATGGCGGCGATTTCCATGAAGGGCCTCCTCTATTAGCCTTGTGGGGCGTTTAAGAGGGGCGCCAGCCCCTCTTTTTCTATATTCCCCCTCTCCTGATAACCTCGCTAGGAGAGGGGGAAAAAGGGGGTGAGGTTAATTAATGCTCCCGATTCAGGATTTATTGATGTGATTGTCAGCCCTACTTCGGCTTACTGCTCCCCGGTTTTACCAGCGGGATACCCCGGGCGCAGAGCGGGCACTTTTCGGGCGGGTAGGTGATTACATCCGTGCGGTGGCAGCTGAAGAAGGGGATGCCGAAGTCTATCTTCTCCGTGGAGCGGTCGACAAGCACGCCGATACCCACGATGTTGCCCTGTAGCTTGTCGACCGCGTCTATGGTGTCGCGTATAGAGCCGCCTCTGGTGAAGACGTCATCGACGATGAGGACGCGCTCGCCGGGGTCGATGTGGAAGCCGCGACGGAAGGCTCTGCCTTCGGACTCCTCCTTTTCGGCGAAGATGCCGCGCACTCCCAGCTGCCGGGCGACTTCATAAGCCAGGATAATACCGCCGGTGGTCGGGCCGGCGACCACCTGGATGTCCTGCTCACGGAAGTGGTCGGTAATCATGCCGCAGAGCTGTTCCGTGTATTCTGGATGTTGCAGGACCTGGAATTTCTCCCAGTAGACCGGGGAGTGCCGGCCGGAAGCCAGCAGGAAGTGTCCCTTGAGTACCGCTCCCGACTTCTCGAACATCTGCTCGACGCTGTCTGTCATGCTTGTACTCCGGACCGTGTCCGGCTAGTTTTCGGCGTTGGCTATCTGGTTGCCGAGGGGATACTCAGGCACTGTTCCCCACAAATCCGGCGGCCAGGTGGATAGCCAGGCTTTGCCGTGGATGTCGGCACGGTCCACGAACCAGTTATTATGCGAGTCGTTGCTGTGGTTGCGATTATCACCGAGGACGAAGTATTTGGCTTCCGGGACTTTCTTTTTATTCATGGTATAGTTGGGAGGATTCATAACATAAGGCTCGTCCAGCTTCACATCGTTAACGTAGACGGCGCTGTTCCTGACCTCCACCGTGTCGCCGGGCAGACTGATGATGCGCTTGATGAAATCTTCATCGGTTCCGTTGGGCGCTTTGAAGATGATAACGTCGCCCCTCTCCGGTTCGCCCACCCAGCCCCAGTAGGCGGCTTTATTGACCACCACCCGCTGACCTTCGTGGAAGTTGGGCTCCATGCTGGTCATAAATACCTCGTAGGTCTGGATGGTTCCCCGCGCCACGAAGAATATCACCAGAGCCAGTATCATTGTTAGCAGGATTTCGCGCAAGAACGTTTTCATCAGAATTTTTACCCTTGGCTTTCGCTCAATTATACCCCATTTCCCTTCGCCCTGCCACTATGGGGTTAGTTGCCGCTATCACCCTTGCGAAAAGTCGTCATTGGTATTAGGATAAATGGAGACCGCTCCGGTCAGGACACACCGTGCAGAAAATAATACAGAGACTCTCGACACTAAAAAATTCCCGACTGGCAACCCGCGTTTTGCTTTCCTTGTTTGCAGTGCTGGCTATCTGTGTTATTTTCGTCGGACTCGATAATCCTACCGGTATCATTCTGGGCTGGCTGGCGACCGCGACCCTGCTGGCGGAGCTGACGCGACGGTGGCGCAAAATCAGGAATTTCCTCATTCTCTTATTCGCTTCCTTTATCGGCGCTATCATTCTGTCCTTCCTGTATATGGAGGTAGCCCTTCCTTTTGCCGAGTGGATATGGGGTATCGATGCCCCGCAAAGCACGCCCTGGCGTATTTTCCACGTGATAATTTCGAATATTATCTTGCTTCTCACTCCGGTGGGTATATTTGTCGGCATCGTGGGGACTATCTGGCTGGATATTTTACGTCTGATGGCACTGCGAAAACGCGGCGGCACGACTATCTTTATAATTATCAGACTTTTCACTCCCATAGGAATTCTTGTCGGCATCGTGTGGGTTATCTGGCTGGTTATTTTGCGTCTGGTGGCGCTGCGACATCGCGCCCGCACCGATACCGCTTGACGTGTGTGGTGTTTTTGTTTTATGTTATACCAAGACATTCAAGGTATCATCGTCGGGCGGGAACGGTAACGTATGGAAACACTTACGACGTCTTTACTGGCCATAGCTGCCTTCGGGCTGGGGGCCATTCCTTTCTCCCTGCTGGTCGGCCGCTGGTTACTGGGTAAGGATATCAGGGACTACGGAGACGGTAATCCCGGCGCCGTTAATGTCTTCCGGGCGGGTGGTGGGAAGATGGGCTACCTGGCCGTATTCCTGGATGTCGCCAAGGGCGTGCCGTTTGTCTTCCTGGCGCATTCGCTTTTCGGTCTATCCAATGTGGCCGTTGTCGCCGTGGGCATGAGCGCCATACTCGGCCATGCTTTCTCGCCTTTTCTTCGCTGGCACGGCGGGAAGGCGGTGGCCATTACCTTCGGTGTCCTTCTGGCGCTGCCTCAGCATGAAATGTTGCTGGTTTTCATTGCCTGTATAGTCCTGGGAGCGCTCTTTATAGAAGTCGATGCCTGGACGGTCATGTTCGGCGCCCTCGGCTCGCTGGCCTATCTGGCCGTCACCAGGGGAAGCTCCTGGGAAGCTCTGCTGATGCTGTGCATACTGACGGTATTCGCCGTCAAGCATTTTGAGTCGCTGCGTACCTTTCCCGGTTTCCGGGGAAGGCTCGTCCGCTGGCTGCAATCGTTAATGCGGGGAACTTTGACCATTGTCTAGAAAGGCTGGAGTATGTTATACCAGGTAATAATTGCGGCGGGTCTGGTAACCTTTCTGGTTAATCTTATTCTTAATTTAAGGAGCCTCAAGACACCCCGCCGTAACAGCAAAATACCCAACCCGGCGCCTCTTATCTCCGTCATGGTTCCGGCGCGGGACGAAGAAGCCAACATCGGGGCCTGCCTGGAGTCCCTGCGGAAACAGGACTATCCCAACTACGAGGTCCTGGTGCTGGATGATAACTCGGCGGACAACACGGCGAGCATTGTCAGTGATATGGCGGCCGGAGACAATCGTATCCGACTCTACAGCGGCGAGCCTCTGCCCGAGGACTGGGCGGGCAAGCCCTTCGCCTGCTACCAGCTGGCCCAGAGGGCAAAGGGCGACTGGCTATTGTTCGTGGATGCCGATACGATACACGCTCCCCATATGCTGCGCAGCGTGCTTTCCATAGCTATGAAGCTTAAAACGTCCCTGCTTTCCGGCTTTCCCCGCCAGCTGGCTAATTCCTTTCCCCAGAGGGTGGCCATACCAGTGCTCTACTTCGTCATCCTGAGCTGGCTGCCGTTGTGGTGGCTGCACCGCTCTAAAAAGCCGAGGCCTTCGCTGGCCATCGGCCAGTTCCTGCTCTTTCCCAGGGACGATTACTGGAAGATGGGCGGGCATGAGGCGGTAAAATCGAGGATTCTGGAGGACGTCTGGCTGGGTATTGAGACCAACCGTAGCGGCGGACGACACGTGGCGATTGACCTTTCGCCGGTGGTCTCGTGCAACATGTACCGGAGCATCGGGGCGATGTGGGAGGGGTTTATCAAGTGGTGTTATTCGGTGGCGGCCATGTCCCGACTGGGACTATTCGCGCTGATTGTGGCCGGCTACTTCTTTTTCCTGGCCCCGTTCTACTGGCTCTGGAACGAGTATATTACGCTGACGGCCCCTTCCGTCTGGCGGGGAGTGTTGCTCTTCCAGGTGGCGGTAATTTTACTGATGCGTGGCCTCATCGATACCCGTTTCAAAGAGCCGGTGATTTCGGCCATACTTCACCCCTTCGGTTTCGCGTTTCTTGTTGCCAGCGCGCTTTACGCCGGCGGCAAGCGGGTAGTCGGAGCCGGGGTCAGCTGGAAAAAACGATTCTACGGCAGGGAATCGACCGTAGAGTAGGGGATTATCTTACCCCACTAAACCCTGCCCCTCGTTATTATCTTTTCCCACCCATGCCACCCTCGTATCATCTCCTGCTTATCCCTTAGTTTTGCCCCACCCCCACAGATTATTTATTGTGTAAAACGGCGGAATTAACAAATACGAAAAAAGGAGTATAATCGTACTTACCTTACGTAAAAAGGAGGTAATGCCTATTGAATAAAGGGAATCAAGGTATTAAATGAGGTATTTAATAAAGGATTTAGACTGTTACAACGAAATAAAAAGAAAGGAGAAAAAGATGCCCACTGTATTTGCGGTATACAATGCCAAGGATGCTAAATCCGCTGATGAATATGAGAAATACCTAAAGGAGAAGAAAGTTGCCTTCGTACGCTCCCTAACTTTCGTCGAATCGTACGAGAGCTATCGAATTGATGCGGTTCTCGCTCCTGGGATGGCCAATGCACAGAATGTACCTAACCAGCCCCCATATCAATTTGTTGCCAAGATGGAAGTCTCCAGTCTGGACGAGTTCGCTCAAACGTCGCGGTCGCCTGAAATGCAGGCATTCACAGAAGAATATAGTGCCTATCTCGACCCAAGTGGACCTCTCAATGTATTCACTGTCGGTCATAAGGTTGAGCCAGGAACTTAGGTTG